>JAOUPW010000509.1 GCA_029879665.1 Rhodospirillales bacterium
CGACACGCCATCACGGCGCGCCCCCCAAAGGCGCGCCGTTTTTGCATTTTGCAAAAGACTCGTGAATATTTTTCTAAAATACCCTAAAGTAGAGCCCTTAATTTCACCCAAAGGAGGTTTAGGTCGGCGTTGACCGACCGGAGAAGATAACGAGGAGCAAAAGATATGCTGCTGGCTAAATTCTTTCGTAATTTGATTCGCGTGGGAAAGCTGACGGTTATTGACGCTACCGGTAAACGCCATGAATTCAAAGGAACCGATGGCCCTTCTGCGGTTATTCGATTACACGACAAATCACTCCACTGGAAAATTTTTTTCCGCCCCCAGATCAAGAGCGGGGAAGCCTTTATGGACGGTACGCTCACGGTCGAGGACGGGTCTATTTACGATCTTCTTGCACTGGTCTGCATGAACCTAGGCACTCACGGATTCCCGTTCTTCAATAAAGTTATAAATCGCTGCGACAGATGGTTTCGCCGATTGCAGCAATGGAACCCCATCGGCTGGTCGCGCTTAAACGTAGCTCATCATTACGATCTTTCTGGAAATCTATACAAATTATTCCTTGATCGGGACCTTCAATATTCTTGCGCCTATTTCGAAGATGGGACGGAAGACCTGGAATCGGCCCAGGAGAAAAAGAAGAGTCACATTGCGAACAAGCTGCTCCTGCAGCCTGGACAAAAGATTCTAGATATCGGTTCGGGTTGGGGTGGCCTTGCTCTGCACCTGGCCAAGAGCAGCGAAGTAAAGGTTACCGGGGTAACGTTATCTTCGGAACAATTAAATGAAAGCCGGATACGTGCGTCCAGAGAAGGACTCGACAGGCAGGTCCAATTCCATTTACGCGACTACCGGGAGGAAGAGAGCCATTACGACCGTATTGTTTCGATCGGAATGTTCGAGCACGTCGGCATCAATCACTATGATGAATTCTTTACCAAGGTTCGCGATCTTCTCACCAAGGATGGAATCGCCGTGCTTCATACCATCGGTCGGGCCGCCGGCCCGGGAGTCACAGACCCTTGGATTCGAAAGTATATTTTTCCCGGAGGCTACTGCCCCGCACTGTCGGAAATCACGCCGGCGATCGAACGGGCGGGACTATGGATCACGGATGTAGAAATTCTCCGCCTTCACTACGCCGATACCCTGCGCGAATGGCGGCGCAGGTTCCTGGCTAACCGTGACAAGGTTTTAGAACTTTATGACCCGCGTTTTTGCAGAATGTGGGAATATTACCTGGCGGCCAGTGAAGCATCCTTCCGTTATCTGGATAATGTTGTTTTCCAAATTCAATTGGCAAAACGTCTGGATTCCATTCCCATTTCAAGAAATTACCTCTATCCGGGGAAAGAAAAAGACCGCAAGCATGCACGTAACGGCAACCGTGCGGCCGCCTGAAATCGTTTCGATACAGTTTTATCCCCGTCATTTGCATTGATCCACAGGGGAAGACGTCACTTACTCTTTGCGTTTAGGGGCGT
This sequence comes from Rhodospirillales bacterium, assembly GCA_029879665.1. Taxonomy (GTDB): domain Bacteria; phylum Pseudomonadota; class Alphaproteobacteria; order Rhodospirillales; family JAOUPW01; genus JAOUPW01. Next base: position 1,488 of record JAOUPW010000509.1, read on the forward strand.
GCATTCTGTAGTCTCCTCCAATGACGACAACACTGACGACGCCTTCCAACCGGAATATCCCCCCTGACGTCTCCGGCGACGGAAGCCATGAAGGTCCGGCTTTCCGCAGCCTGCCCCATAACGTGGAGGCGGAAAAATCTTTGCTCGGCGCCATCTTCGTTAACAACCGCGCTTATGAACGTGTATCGGAATTTCTCCGGCCCGAACATTTCGTCCTGGGTGAACACGCACATATTTTCGAGGCGTGCGCCAAACTGATCGAACGGGGCCAGATTGCCGACCCGGTAACCTTGAGGAATTTCTTTGAACAAAATGAAAGTCTTATGGATATCGGCGGGCCTGCCTATTTGGCCGAACTTGCGTCCAGTGCGGCTACCATTATCAATGCCGGAGAGTACGGCCGCCTTATTTACGACCTCCATCTGAAACGCGAACTCATCTCGCTGGGTGAAAATATCGTCAACAAGGCCTATGCCGGCGAGATTGAAGAAACCGCCGTCGAGCAGATCGAACTCGCCGAACAGACCCTCTACGAACTGGCTTCCACCGGGGAAACGGAAAAAGGATTCCTGTCCTTCCGCGAATCCATGACCAGCGCCATCCAAATGGCGGAAGCCGCCCATAAGCGACAAGGGCAACTGAGCGGTGTCACCACCGGCCTCAGGGATCTGGACCGAAAACTTGGCGGCATGCACCGCTCGGATCTTCTGATCCTGGCGGGCCGACCGTCCATGGGTAAAACGGCGCTGGCGACCAACATCGCCTTCAACGCCGCCCGGGCCTACCGCGAAGAACCCGGCCCCGACGGCAAGCCCCAGGTTGTCGACGGCGCCGTGGTCGGGTTTTTCTCCCTCGAAATGTCGGCGGAACAACTTGCCATCCGGATCCTGTCCGAACAGGCCAGAATATCGTCGGAACGCATCCGCAAGGGCGAACTGACCAATGACGAATTCACCCGAATCGTCGAAGCCAGCCAGGAGTTGCACCGGCTGCCCATCTTCATTGACGATTCGCCTGCCCTTTCGGTAAGCCAGTTGCGCACCCGCGCACGGCGCTTGAAACGCCAGCATGGCCTCGGTCTGATCGTTATCGATTATCTGCA
>JAOUPW010000510.1 GCA_029879665.1 Rhodospirillales bacterium
TCGATTTAATTCAGAGAAGGGAACAAGATGCGTTTTACCGGAATTTCCGTAGTTGCCGTTATGCTTTCCATGCTTGCCACCGTTTTTGTTTCCGGGTCCGCGCAAGCGGGCGGGCCCAACGAAGACGTCCTTACCTCCGCCCTAGACGGCCAAGCCAAGAAAAAAACCAAAACCATGACTTCGGGAGATCTGGACCGCGCCAGCGCAACCATGTCGCGCCTGGGCAACCATGTGGTGGCCGAGCTTTCGGCTCAGAATTTGAAACGGGAAGAGCGGGTTGAATTTTATCGCGATCTCGTTTCCGGAAATCTGGACACCCAGGTGCTGGCCCGGTTCATGCTCGGCAACAACTGGCAGGGTTTGACCGGCCCGCAGCGTACCAAATACCTTGCCGCCTTCACCGATTATCTGGTTCACACCTATGCCATCCGTCTGGGCGGCATCGAGGTCAATAAATTCGAGATTCAATCCTCGACATTTTCCGGCAAGGCCAAACAAGACATTCTGGTGAACAGCAAAATTTCCAGCCAGCGGAGCAAGCCCATCCACGCCGTCTGGCGGTTGCGTCCGCGGGGAGGGAAATTCGTCATTCTCGACCTGGTGGTCGAAGGGGTGAGCATGGCCCTGACCACGCGCCAGGAATTTTCCGCCATTCTCGCCAGGACCGGCAACGTGGACGGGTTGATCAAAACCCTCAAGGAAAGAATGGCGTAAGGGAACGGTGTTTTAGGCCGCCGGGGGGCGGATTGCCTATCGCGCGGAAGCGGTCCGCCTGATAGTCTGCGGGAAGGAATTCACCGATAACCAGCCAGGGCCCGCACCATGACCTCTGACGACACCTGCCACGACCACGACCATTCCCACGATCATTCCCACGGCCATTCCCACGGCCATGATCACTCTCACGATCACGGCCATTCCCACGATCACGGCCAGCCCCCGGGCATGGCCCTTGCCAACGAGATCATCAACCTGGCCAACGACGGCCTGGAACAGGGACTCGCGGTCGAGGATATCGCCGAGGGCATACGTCATGCGGCGGCCAATTTTTCGGCCTTTGCCTTTTTCCGCTCGGAACAATTGCCCAAGGACCCGAACGGCACCGTCGAAAGCTTCGTGTCGCTGTTCGAATATTATCTTCGCATGCACCAGCCCGAAGAAACGGCGCCGCAGGGCCTTGCCGAAACCATCGCCCAGGCCAAAAGCGAACTGTAGCCTCCGAACTAAAAAGCCTTACCCCGCCGCGTCCAGCGCCTGGCTGATGTCGGCGAGGATGTCGTCGGGGTGTTCGATGCCGATGGACAACCGCACGTAGCCTTCGGTGACCCCGGTCGCCGCCAGATCTTCCGCCGACAGTTGCGAGTGCGTGGTCGAGGCCGGGTGAATGGCCAGGCTGCGGGCGTCGCCGAGGTTGGCGACGTGGTAGAACATTTTGAGCGAGTCGATAAATTTCTGGCCGGCTTCTTTTCCGCCTTTCAACTCGAACCCGACCAGGGCGCCGAAGCCGCCCTTGAGGTAGGTTTTGGCGCGGCGGCCGGATTCACCTTCCTTGAAGCCGGCGTAAATAACCTTATCGACGGCGGCATGGCCTTTTAAATAGTCCGCCACGATTTGCGCGTTGGAACAATGCTGGCGCATGCGCAGGGGCAGGGTTTCCAGCCCCTGGATGAAGTTGTAGGCGTTGAACGGGCTCATGCACGAGCCCAGGTCGCGCAGCAGCACGACGCGGGCGCGGATGATGTAGGCAATCGGCGCGCCCAGGGCTTCCGGGATCAACGTACCCCACACGGCGCCGTGGTAGCTGGGGTCCGGCTGGTTCAACAACGGCTGGCGTTCGGGCTTCGCCGTCCAATCGAAATTGCCGCCGTCCACCAGCATGCCGCCGATGGAGGTGCCGTGGCCGCCGATGTACTTGGTGGTCGAATACATGACGATGGCGGCGCCGTGTTCCAGCGGCTTGCACAGGATCGGACACGCCGTGTTGTCCATGATCAGGGGCACGCCGTATTCGCGGCCGATGTCCGACACTTCCTTGATGGGAAACACATCCAGTTTCGGGTTGGGCAGGGTTTCGGCGTAATAGGCGCGGGTCTTGTCGTCGGTGGCGCGGCGGAAATTTTCCGGATCGCTGGGGTCGACGAAGCGGGTTTCAATTCCCATCAACTTGAGGGTATTGGCGAACAGGTTCCAGCTGCCGCCGTACAGATCCGTGGAGCTGACGATGTTGTCGCCGGCCTGGGCCAGATTCTGGATGCTGAAGGCGGATGCCGCCTGTCCGGAACTGAGCGCCAGGGCGGCCATGCCGCCTTCCATGGCGGCGACCCGTTGTTCGAGCGCATCGCAGGTCGGATTCATGATCCGGGTGTAGATATTTCCCAATTCCGCCAGCGCGAACAGGTTGGCCGCGTGCTCGGTGCTGTTGAATTGAAAGGCGGTTGTTTGATAGATGGGCACGGCCACCGCCGTGGTCGCCGGGTCGCTGCGGTAACTGCCGCCGTGAAGCACGATGGTTTCCGGATTGGTGTAATTTCCCGACATGATGTTCTCCCCCTTGAGTGAATGAAGCTTGATATTTCCGGGTATCTTTT
>JAOUPW010000033.1 GCA_029879665.1 Rhodospirillales bacterium
ATCATCATTCCGGCCTTCGGCATTATCAGCGAGATCGTCTCAACCTTTTCCAAGAAGCCCATTTTCGGTTATCTCGGCATGGCCTACGCCATGTCGGCGATCGGCGTGGTCGGCTTCGTCGTCTGGGCACACCACATGTATACTGTCGGTCTGGACGTGGATACTCGGGCCTACTTTACGGCGGCGACCATGGTGATTGCGGTGCCCACCGGCATCAAGATCTTCAGTTGGCTGGCGACCATGTGGGGCGGTTCCATCGAGTTCCGCGCTCCCATGCTGTTTGCTCTCGGGTTCATCTGGCTGTTCGTGGTCGGCGGCGTCACCGGCGTCGAACTGGCCAACTCCAGCGCCGACATTCCCATGCACGACACCTATTTCGTGGTCGCTCACTTCCATTATGTGATGGGTATCGCCGCGATCTTCGCTATGTTTGCGGGCTTTTACTACTGGATCGGCAAAATGTCGGGCAAGTGTTATTCCCCCGGCTTGGCGCGGGTGCACTTCTGGCTGTTTTTCATCGGCGTCAACGTGTTGTTTTTCCCGCAGCATTTCTTGGGTCTCGCCGGCATGCCGCGCCGGATTCCGGATTATCCGGACGCCTACGCGGGTTGGAATTTAGTCAGCTCCATCGGTTCTTTGATCACCGCAATTTCGATCCTGGTGTTCTTCGTCTTGATCTGGCGCATGTTCACCTCGGGCGAGAAGGCGGCAGCCAATCCATGGGGCGAAGGCGCCAAGACCCTGGAATGGACCGTCGCCAGCCCGGCGCCGTTCCATACCCACGAAGACATCCCGACCGTCGGTGGACAACCCGCCGAATAAGGCCGGACAGGAACCGGAAACAGGCCAAACATGACCAAGGCAACCAACCGCAAAAACACCTCGACAGCCATTGTGCTGTTCTCGGTCGTCGGCGCCATGGTCGGTTTGGCCTATGCTTCCGTTCCCCTTTACCGGTTGTTCTGCCAGATCACCGGATATGGCGGCACACCGAAAACGGAATCGAAAGCGACTACGGCAACGACGGACGCGCCCCTGGTCACGGTCCGTTTCGATGCCAACGTCAATTCTTCTTTGCCCTGGAAGTTCACGCCGGAAAAACGGGCGATCACGGTGCGACTGGGCGAAACCGTTCTCGCCCGCTTTCTGGCGAAGAACGAATCTGATGAAACCATCACCGGGACGGCGGCCTTCAACGTCACACCTTACAAATCGGCCCAGTATTTCAACAAAGTCGAATGTTTCTGTTTCACCGAACAGACCCTTAAGCCCGGTGAACAGGTTTCCATGCCGGTGACCTTTTTTGTCGACCCCGAAATCATGAAAGACCGGAACGCGAAAGACGTGAAGACGATCACTCTTTCCTACACCTTCTTCCGGGATCCCGCTTCGGCAACGGGAAAAACAGCTGCAAATACGACAAACGCCAAGGACGCGCTGGGCGCGTCCGGCATCAACTGAAACTTATCGAATCTAAGACGAGCATTTCCGAGCGGAGGAATTTTCATGGCGAGTGATACGATCAAAAAACATCCCTATCACATGGTCGAGCCTAGCCCGTGGCCGATCGTCGGCACCATCGGCGCATTCGCCACGGTCATGGGCGGGGTTTACTACATGCAAGGCGGATCCCTTCTGGCGCTCCTGCCCGGTTTGGCATTGATTCTCTTCACCATGTTCGGCTGGTGGCGGGACGTTGTCCGCGAAGCCCAGGGCGGCGCCGATCACACCTCTGTCGTGCAGCATGGCCTGCGCTTCGGTATGGTCTTGTTTATCATTTCCGAAGTAATGTTCTTCTTCGCTTTCTTCTGGGCTTATTTCCATTCCTCCATCCCAGCCCTCAGCTTGATCGCTTCGCCAACATGGCCGCCGGAAGGGATCGTGCCCCTGCATACCTGGGGACTTCCGTTCGTGAATACGCTGATCCTGCTGACCTCCGGCGCGACCGTAACCATCGCCCATCATGCCCTAAAAGCCGGCGACCGCAAAAAACTGGTTCTGTTCCTGGCCCTGACGTCGTTGCTGGGCGCGATCTTCCTGTGCACCCAGGCGTATGAGTACTATCACGCTTCCTTCAAGATCACCGAGGGCATCTATCCCTCAACCTTCTACCTGGCGACCGGGTTCCACGGGTTTCACGTTTTCATCGGGACCATCTTCCTGATCGTGTGCACGTTTCGGGCCAAGGCCGGACACTTCAAGATCGAGCAACATGTCGGATTCGAAGCCGCCGCCTGGTACTGGCACTTCGTCGATGTGGTTTGGTTGTTTCTGTTCACCGCCATCTATTGGTGGGGTAGCTTTGGTTACGCCTTCGCCTCGTAACGGACATCCATGAACCAAGAGCCTTCCCATTCCCTGGCAAGGCTCCTCTGGACCGGTTTCCGCGGCCGTTGCCCCAGGTGCGGCCGCGGAAACGTTTTCAGGGGCTTTCTCGACATCCATGACGCCTGCCCCGCTTGCGGTCTGGCCTTGGGCGGACACGACGCCGGTGACGGCCCGGCGGTGGCCGGCACCTTTCTGATCGGTGGCGCGACCGTTTTCGCCGCCGGATGGGTGGAATTCCACTTTTCACCGCCGTTGTGGCTTCATGTGGCACTGTGGATACCCGTCGTCTTCGGAGGTTCCGCCGCAATTCTCAGGCCCTTGAAAGGGCTGTCGGTGGCGCTGCAATACAGATACCGATCGACAGAGTCTCCTCCCGTAAACAAGTAGATTTTGAATAACCTACATACGGAATGACTGTTTTCCGTGCCTGCAATTAGTGTGGCTTGATTAATTTATTCTCTTTAAAATAGCGCCGCGTGCTTCATTAAGGGATTCCCACTTTTATGGCAGTAATCTACCGTCCCGTACGCCTTCACGGGCAGGAATCAATCAACACATATCGGTGCCTTCCCGTATCCGAGCAGGACGCATCCCTGATTGGAAAGCGAACGCTTCTCAACGGAAAAAATGTATCCGCAGTCGCCGAGAGAAATTGTTCGGTTCTGAGAGAAGCGTTCGCAGATCTGGAATCTGCGCATCGCAAGGGAAACGGCACCCGCCTGATTGTGCCGATTAACGCTCGCGCCCTTTTGGAAACGGAAACAAGCACCCAACTTGTCTTGACCCTAAAACAAATCGATAAGAGCCTTCAAAAGGCAGCAATCCCTGAGGTTTTCGATTTCCCCCAAAACCTCAGCATGGGCGCCCTTGAGACCATCACCATCCCACTATTACCCTTTTTTGATTACTACATGGCAATGCCATCACCTGACACTCAAAACTTGGTCAACTTTTCCAATATTAATTATTTCGGCGTGTCTTTGGATTTGGAGGCATTAGATTGCCCGCCCGAAAAAATGAACGGCGTTATCACCGATTTCTGGGCCGCCGCAACAAAACGCAAGCTAAAACTGTATATTCAGGGAATCAATGATCAAGAAATCGAAAAAATTGCGCAACGTTATGAAGTGTTCGCCATGGACGGTCCGTTCATTATGAAAGATTCACAATTCCTCGGCGGGGAGCCTGAAATAAACCCTGACTATAATTAACCGCGACCCGCATCAGCAACACCCCTTGCCGTTTTCCTGAACCGGCGGGCAGGGAACCGAGCCGAAGGAACAAAAGACGCAGCAATCCCCCTTGTTGGGTTTCAACATTGCCTTGCACTTTTCACATTCGTAGAAAAACGTGCACTGATCGACGGGCATCCGTTCAATTTTGGCATGGCCGCATTCCGGGCAGGTAAGCACCGAGGTTAACTCAAGTTGCGGCGAATTATCCACGGAGACGCCCCCCTAGTTGCTGAGTTCGGACGGGAACCCGGCGGCCGCGGTGGCCGCGGTCAGGGCCGCGATGTCGGCCTTGGCATCATCATAGATGACTACCGCTGATTTTTGCTCAAGCGAGACCGAGGCTTTCTTGACGCCATCGACGCGGGTCAGACTTTTCTTGACGATAAACGGGCAGGCCGGACAGGTCATGTTTTTGACCTTGAGGGTTATGGTTCGTTCGGCGGCTTGAGCGCCGGTGGAAAGCGCACCGGCGGCAAGAACGGCGGCAAAAAGAAGACGTTTCATGAGTTTTCCTTATCAGGACGCGTCCAAAAAGATGGGCGCCAGCAGGTTGAAGGCGAAGGACATGGCGACAAAGAGCGCGGACATCCATAAGGCGCCCTTCGTTATCCGGTTTGAATTCGGGTTGGCGCAGAAGCTGTCGGGCGCACAGGCGGCAGCTTGGGGTTTGCGGTAAACCAGATAGAATCCGGAGGCCACCAACACCAGGGTCACAGCCATGATATAGGGCTGATAGGGCGATAGCGCCGTCAGGGTGCCGGTCAAGGCGCCGCCGGCGCCGAGGCTGAACAGGATCAGGGGCAGGATGCAGCACGACATGGAGGCAATTCCCCCCACCAGCCCCGCCACCGACAGCCATTTCTTGCCGGATTTACTTTGATCCTCCGCGAGGAGCGGCGCAGCAAGGTCTTTCACGCGATCCCTCATTCCGATCACCTTTCAGGACATTGAGATTGAACCACCTTAATACCTATAGTAACTATAGATTCAATCCGTACCCGGTCACGATGACGTGAAAAAGGTCAAACTTCCTGATGATATTCAGTATCGGCGGCATGGCGGCACGCACCGGCTGCAAGGTCGAAACCATCCGTTATTATGAAAAAATGGGTCTTCTCGCCCCCCCGCCCCGTACCCGGGGCGGTCACCGGTCCTATGATCTCAGCGCCTATAAACGGCTGAATTTTATCCTTCGCGCCCGGAGGCTCGGGTTTCCCCTTTCCACCGTCCGAACTCTGTTGGAACTGGCCGACGGAGAAGAACAGAACTGTGCCCAGGTTGGGCGAATCGCCAATGCCCGCCTCGAGGAGGTAAGAAGGAAGATCGGCGACCTCACCACCTTGGAAACCACCCTTGCCCTCATGGTTGATCAATGCCGCTCGGGCAAAACCCCTGATTGCCCCTTGATCGAAGCCTTGTTCGAAGGTGGCGAAAGCGCCCCTTGAACCGGTCGGATTTTCCAGGCCATATCCGGAAAATGGCCACGACATCAATGGGGTTTGCCCGGCCCCGGGAATCCGGGCATATTTAAGCCATGGCCAGACAGGAAGCAGCCGAAATCCAGGTATTTGACAGCGGCGAACATTTCGCTGAGCAGATCGAATTGCTCGCCCTCATGGGCCGCGATTTCGCGACGTCGCTGGATATCGAAAAGACCCTCTTTAAAACCCTGGAACACATCACCCATTATATGGATGCTGCCAGCGGGGCATTGTTCCTGCTTGACGAAAGCGGAGAACACCTGCGCTGCGAAGTCTGCGTCGGTGAAACGGAAATCACCGGTCTGGTTTTGAAGAGCGACCAGGGCATTGTCGGCCGTTCCGTCCAGAATAATTCGGGCGAAGTCATCCATGACGTCGCCACCGACCCGGACTTCAACAACGCCGTCGACGCGGAAACCGGATTTACCACCAAATCCATACTGTGTGCGCCGATCAGCGTTCAAGAGCAAAAAATCGGCGCCATTGAACTGATTAACCGTAAAAGCGGCGATGGCCTGTTCGTGCAATCCGACCTGACCATGCTCGAGGCGATGGCATCTTCCGCCGGCCTTGCCATTCTAAACGCCCGCATGGCCGAATCCCTGGTCGAACAGGAACGCGTTCGTCGCGAACTTGAACTGGCGGCGGAAATCCAGCGCAGCCTGCTGCCGTCGGCCCGTGACACTCATTTTCCGGTTCATGGCATTAATCAGCCGGCACGTGAGATCTCGGGCGATTTTTACGATTTTTTCCCCCTCCCCGATGGGCGCATCTGCTTCAATCTTGGCGATGTGTCGGGCAAAGGCATGAACGCCGCCCTGCTGATGGCAAAAACCGCCAGCCTGTTTCGTTGCCTGGGCAAGACCATACATGATCCGGGACCCCTGATGTCCAAGGTCAACGAAGAAATCTTCGAAACCGTAACTCGGGGAATGTTCGTTACCATGGTTGCCGGCGTTTACAACCCGGCAACCGGAGTCGTCCGCCTCGCCAATGCCGGCCACGAACCCCCGATCTTTCACAAGGCGGATGGATCGTTTTCGTTCATTCCTGCCGACGTGCCGCCGCTTGGAATCACGCCGCATCTGTCTGATGGAGAACCCTGCCCGGAAGTGGAATTTCAGCTTGATGGCGGCGCCCTCTACGTATTCACCGATGGGGTCACGGAAGGCTATATCGCGGAAGGGGTGACGCTGGAGGTTGAAGGCGTCACAGACCTGTTGACCGCGAACGCCGGCCTTCCGGCTCCGGAACGGCTGAAAAAGATCATCGAACGCATCTCCGGCGCGGATTTGCCCTTACGCGACGATCTGACCATACTTTCCGTTGACGACCGGAGTTGCGCGGAAGCCAGGCGAAAAACTCCCCGGAACGAAGTTCCGGTTTCGTCTGATTCCGTGCAAAACAGGGAAACTCTGCTAAAACTGCAATTTCCGGGAAAACCTGACCGACTGAGGCTGGTTCGCAGCTCGGTTTCGGAAACAGCCAAACTTTGCGGCTGCAACACGGAAGATATTGAGGCTATTGTAATAGCCGTGGACGAGGCCTGCCAGAACATCATCCGGCATGCCTATGGGGCAACACAGGAAGGGGATATTATTCTCGAAATACGCCGCCGCGGAGATGAAATCGTCATTTTCCTGAGAGATTTCGCCGATCCGGTCGACGTCTCCAAAATCAAGCCGAGGGATCTGGATGAAATCCGCCCCGGCGGCCTTGGTACTCATTTCATTCAGGAACTTATGGATGAAGCAAAGTTTCTGGCGCCTCCGGCGGATGGCGGTAATCTTATGAGAATGATTAAAAAAATTAAATGAAACATAGAGACTCAATATGAAACATCAAATCCGGGAAGACAGGGGCCACCTCATCGTGTCGTTTGAAGGCGATGTTGATATGCAGAATTCACCGGAAGCGAGAAACGTTCTGCTTAAAAATCTCGAAAAGAAGATGCCGATTCTGGTTGATCTGTCTCAAGTCAGTTATATCGACAGCTCAGGGGTTGCCTCGCTGGTGGAAAGCCTGCAAACGGCAAAGCGGAATAATAGTGAGTTCGCGCTTGTCTCCGTCAGCGGCGAAGCGAGACGGGTTTTGCAACTGGCCCGTCTGGACAAGATATTCACCATCCACGAAACCCTTGAGGACGCCTTCGCGGACGCCGGCTGAACGGATTGACCATGCTCTCTCGGGATCCCCGGAATGCCGCAATCCGGTTCATAGAAAAAATCGGTCGTAGTACCGTTGCCGGAATTGAAGAAATGGGCAGCGGCGGCGTCATGTTCTTTGAAAGTATCTATTGGCTTATCGCCGGGCCGCGCATGAAGCAGCCGGTCCGGATCGGTTCGATTTTCGTACAGATGATGGAAATCGGGATTCGTGCCATTCCCATCATCGGCATCATGGCGGCGACCATCGGTGTCATGTTGGCTATTCAGGGCATCCATACCCTGAAAATTTTCGGCGCTGAATCCCGGGTGGTAATCGGCATCGCCTTTTCCATCGTGCGCGAATTCGCGCCCCTAATCACCGGCATCTTGGTCGCCGGTCGATCCGGGTCCGCGCTTGCGGCCCGCATCGGAACCATGAAAATAAACCAGGAAATCGACGCCCTGCAGGTCATGGGCATTAACCCGATCCGCTTCCTGGTCGCACCGGCGCTGCTGGCTATGATCGTGATGGTTCCGGCCCTGACCATCTTCAGCAACTTTGCCGGCCTGCTGGCCGGCGGCGTCTACGTCGGCGCTTCGCTCGACATCAGCCTCGCCGCCTACATTGATGAAACCATCAACATATTACGGGTCGAGGATGTTATGCACGGCCTGACCAAAAGTGTGTTGTTCGCAATCCTGATTGCCATTATTGGCGTCGTCAACGGCGCTTCGGTCAGCGGCGGCGCCGAAGGCGTAGGCCGGGTCACCACCCGCTCCGTAGTGCAGGCGATTTCCGCGATCGTCATTACCGACATGCTGTTTGCCTTCATCGATACCCGGTAAAAATGGCAGGATGACGAACACCATGGACAAGAAAGCGGTCATTGAAGTCAGGGATCTGGTCACCCATTACGGGGCGCGCAAGATTCTCGATCAGGTCACCCTGGATATTCATCAGGGCGAAATCATGGTTATCATGGGTGGCAGCGGTTCGGGAAAAAGCACACTGCTGCGTTATATGCTCGGACTGGAACACGCGACCTCCGGCCGGATCAATGTTCTGGGCCAGGAATTGGGCGCGCTCGGGGTCAAGGAAATGTTCGAACTGCGCAAGAAAACCGGCGTCGCTTTCCAGGGCGGCGCGTTGTTCAGTTCCATGACTGTGGGCGAAAATATTATGCTGCCCCTTTATGAACACACCAGACTTGACCGCAAGACCATGGAAATCATGGCTCGGTTGAAGCTGGAGGTCGTCAATCTGGCGGGATTCGAGAACCTGATGCCGGCGGAACTGTCAGGCGGCATGATCAAGCGCGCAGCGGTGGCCCGCGCCATTATCATGGACCCCAAGATCCTGTTCATGGATGAACCATCGGCCGGCCTCGACCCGGTGGTGTCGTCGGCGCTGGACGATTTGATCCTGCGCCTTCGTGATGCCATGGGCATGACCGTGGTCGTGGTCACCCATGAACTGGAAAGTGCCTTTAAAATCGCCGACCGCATCACTGTTCTTGACAAGGGAAAAATTCTCTTCGTCGGCACCGTGGAAGAGGTCCGCAACAATCCGAGCGAAAGAATTCAGAATCTGCTCAACCGCCGCCCGGAAGACACGACTGTTGACCCGGATGAATATCTGCGGAGACTTACCGGAGAAGACCTTGGGGGGAATGCTGTTTTATGAGAAGCAATAAAGTAAACTATCTGGTGGTTGGTCTGTTCGTCCTTGGCATGCTGGCAGCGCTGATCATATCGATTGCCACGTTGACCGGGCGAACGGGGGCGGCGGACGCATACTACGTCGTTTACGAGAACGTCACCGGGGTAAAATTCGGAACCCAGGTTCTTTACGAAGGATACCCCATCGGTCAGGTTGAAGAGGTGACGCCGATGCCGGAAAAGGGACGCATGCTGTTCCGCGTCGACATCAACGTCAAGGAAGGCTGGAAGATTCCCAATGACAGCCTCGCCAAGATCGCGGCCCCCGGGCTGCTGGCCGCCGTTTCCGTCAATATCGAAGCCGGCAAAAGCTCCTCTGAACTCAAACCGGGAGAGCAAATCAAAAGCCAGGAATCCGGCGACATGTTCGCGGTCGTCTCCTCACTGGCGTCGCAATTGAGCGAACTTTCGGACCGCAGCCTGGTTCCCATGCTCGACAATTTCAACCGCGCGGCAAAACTGTTCGGCGATATTCTGGAAGGTGAAGGTAAGGATTTGACCAAAGAAGCCGCCAAACTGGTCGAATACATCTCCAACAGGGCGCCGGGAATTGTCGATAACATTCAGGAGATGTCGAATAATCTGAATTCCAGCAGCAAGGGCATCAGCAGTATTTTCAAGAAGGAAAATCAGGACAAGATCGAGAATTTCGTCGCCAACATGGACCGTGCCGCCATCAACTTCGCCAACCTGACCCAGGAGCTTGAAGGTTCGCGGAAAAAATTCGACGCCTTGTTCGATTCCATGACCGGGGTCATCGACGAAACCAAGCCAGGCATCACCCAATCGGTCAAGGATTTGCGTCATATTCTGGACGTAGTTTCGCGCAACATCGACTCGGTGACTCAGAACATGGACACCACGGCGCGTAATTTAAGCGAATTCAGCCGTCAGATTCGCAAAAACCCGGGCCTGTTGCTAG
>JAOUPW010000511.1 GCA_029879665.1 Rhodospirillales bacterium
ACGGATACGGGCCGTATCTGAAACGTCTCGAACGGGAACGCGGATCATGAATTCCCGGTTCAAGCCCCTGATTGATCCCATTCTTGTTTCCAATCCGGTGACAATGCAGGTGCTGGGAATCTGTTCGGCGCTGGCCGTGACCACGTCGCTTGCTACGGCCTTGGTTATGAGCGCTGCGTTAATCTTCGTGCTTACCCTTTCCAACGGAATCATCAGCCTGATCCGCCGTCATGTACCGAAGTCGGTCCGGCTGATCGTGCAGATCACGATCATCGCCTCCCTGGTTATCGTCGTCGATCAGGTGTTGCAGGCCTATCTGTTTGAAATGAGCAAGCGCCTCAGTGTCTTCGTCGGCCTCATTGTCAGCAACTGCATCGTGCTCGGCCGCGCCGAGGCCTTCGCCATGAAGAACCCGCCGTGGCCGAGCTTGCTTGACGGTCTGGGCAACGGCTTCGGCTACGCCTCGATCCTTGTCATTATCGGTTCCGTGCGTGAACTGCTGGGCGCGGGGACTCTCATGGGCGCGACCGTCCTGCCGACAACCGGGGACGGTGGCTGGTTCACGCCGTTGGCGCTCATGGCCCTGCCGCCGAGTGCGTTTTTCCTTCTGGGTCTGCTGGTGTGGGCCGTGCGCGCCATTCGGCCTGAGCAGGCGGAAGGGGTTCGGGAAGACTTAAGCGGGGAGGCGGAGCAATGATCGAACTGCTACTCCGTGCCATCTTCACCGATAACCTGGCGCTGGCCTATTTTCTGGGCATGTGCACCTTTCTTGCCGTGTCCCGTCATTTCGAAACCGCGTTCGGTCTGGGCCTTGCCATGATCGTGGTCGAAACCATCACCGTTCCCATCAACAACCTTCTCTTTACCTGGCTGCTTGGTCCAGGCGCGTTGGCGTGGATGGGAATGATCGATGTCGATTTGAGTTTTCTCGTGCTGATTGCATCCATTGGTGTCATCGCCGCCACGGTGCAGATCCTCGAAATGATTCTCGACCACCACTTCCCCCGACTTTACCGGGCGTTGGGGATTTTTTTGCCCCTGATCACGGTCAATTGCGCCATCCTCGGGGCCAATTTGTTCATGGTCGAGCGGCGTTATGATTTTTCCGAAAGCGTGGTTTATGGCTTTGGTTCAGGACTGGGATGGGCGCTGGCCATCTGGGCGCTGGCGGCGCTGCGCGAGCGTATCGATGAAAGCCGGGTGCCGAAAGGTCTGCGCGGACTTGGCCTCGCCTTCATCCTGACCGGTTTCATGTCCATGGGGTTCGCCGTCTTCAGCGGGCTGAAGTTCGGGTGAGGCGATGATGATGGAAATCCTTCTCGGTATCAGCGTTTTCACGGGCATTATCATGGCGCTTGCGTTTATCGTCCTGGCGGCAAGGTCCGTGCTGATGCCAAAGGGACTGGCGCGCATCAATGTTAACGGTGAGCGGACCGTCGACGCCGATATTGGGGAAAAGCTGCTTGCCGCGCTCGAACATGGCGGTGTGCACCTGCCCACCACCTGTGGCGGAGTCGGCACCTGCGGGCTATGCCGGGTGACGGTGGCGGGGGCGGAAGAAGCCCTGCCCATTGAGCGGAGTACGCTGAGCGAGATCGAAATTGCCAATGGTGTCCGACTTGCCTGTCAATGGGTAGTCCGCGACGATCTGGACATCGCGGTCGCCCCGGACCTGCTAAGTTCGGAAACGTGGATTTGCACGGTCAGAGAAACCCGAACCGTCGCGCCTTTGATCAAGGAGATCGTGCTCAACCTACCCGAGGGAAAGGGCCGGAGTTTCCGCGCCGGCTCCTACGTGCAGATCACTGCGCCTCCGTTTACCCTGCCTTTTTCTGCCATCGCCGTGGACTCCGCGCACGAGGCCGCCTGGACGCATATGGGTCTTAGAAAGCTCACGGCGCGAAACGACGTACCCGTGGCCCGTGCCTATTCCCTTGCCAACCATCCCGGGGAAACGGATGTCTTGCTGCTTAATATCCGGCTCGCTCTGCCGCCGGTAGGCAAACCCGATGCACCGCCGGGGGTGGTGTCGTCCTATCTGTTCGGGCTTAAGCCCGGGGACGCGGTCAAGGTGAGCGGTCCTTACGGAAACTTCTTCGCCACCGACTCGACAAGGGAAATGATCCTGATCGGCGGCGGTGTGGGCATGGCGCCGTTGCGCGCCCACGTATTCGAGCAGCTCGAATTCCGGAAAAGTGGACGCGCCATCAGCTATTGGTACGGTGCGCGCGGACGGATCGATTTGTATTACGCCGATGAGATGGAGCGGCTGGCGCGCGAGCACGATAACTTTTCCTGGCATGTGGTCCTGTCCGATCCCGCTCCCGGGGACGACTGGGACGGAGAGGTCGGTTACATCCATGACGTCGTCTTTCGCAATTATCTCAGGGACCATCCCGACCCTGCGGCGTGCGAGTATTACCTGTGCGGTCCCCCGCTGATGATCGAAGCAACGAGGACCCTATTGGACAAGTTGGGTGTTGCGGGGGAAAATATCTTCTACGACGATTTCGGAGGCTGAATGGATATTTCGCGACGGGAATTGATGCGGTTGGGCGGCGGTGCGGCGCTGATGAGTG
>JAOUPW010000512.1 GCA_029879665.1 Rhodospirillales bacterium
CAAGCGTTGTTGTCATCGGTTTCGTTATCTCCTTAGGTTACGTTTTTGTCGTCTAAAAAAAATATGCAGCCATACGGCTAATAGCAAAGATTTATATACTTCAGGCACACGACCCTCAAACAAGAAGCAAGATTTTTCTGGTTGGCAACAAGACAATGATCATGAATGCGGGTCACAAGTTCCGCAACCGTCGTTCCCTCTTCCTTAGCCAGCACCTCTAATACCGTCCAGAATGCCTTTTCCAGCCGCAATGTGGTTGAATGACCATGTATGCGCACCGATCTGCGAACGGGAAGGTATTCTTCGCTTTGATCGGTATTGCAAAGGTCGAATAGCTGGGCAAGGGGGGGAGACGAATCAACCCTCGCACCAAAAGGATTCAAACCAATATCGGTATTCTGTAACAGCTTATTTATTGATACTGCGGGCATGGGACTCTCCCGTCAGGAAACTTAGGTGTTAAATGAAAAGATTAATGTCGCTATTGAGGGCATTTTCCATATAGGTCGCAGCGCCGCCAATTCCGATACCCTCGATCAGGTCGTCTTTACTCCATTCGAACAAATCCATGGTCATTTGGCAGCCGATCATTTCAATGTTTAAATCGATGGCGGCTTCACGCAATTCCGGAATGGAGGCAACGCCCTTCTTCTTAATCAGGTTTTTCATCATGACCGAACATGCGGCATCAACGCCGGGTATGGCGGATATGATGTTCGGCATAGTCATGTGCATGCCCATCATCGGCATTTCCATACCCGGATTGCCAAGGGTCGAAATCTGAAGATGATCAAGTTTCTTCTTCAACAGTTGCAAGCCGTAAAAGGTGAAAAACATTGAAACTTTGACGTCCATGGCGGCAGCCGTCGTTGCAAGGATAAAAGGCGGATAGGCCCAGTCCAGGGTACCCTTGGTCACAATGATGCTCATGCTTTTGGCATTGGAATCGTCGGCGCTCATGAATTCATCTCCTAACTCTGCACAGAACGAGAGACATTAGCCCCTCCTAATATTACCCCTACACTATGACTTGATCATCGCCGACGGGTAGTATTTGTCGCCCACACACGGAGTTTTGAAACGTACTTACAAAGGGTATTTAGTCGGGACAGGGCAAGCCTTTGTAATTAGTTTTTTCTAATATACAAGACCGGATTATTATAATATACGGTCAGGAAAATAAAGCATGAAAAGATCATGTGCCTGAATATTCGGCAAATTAAGGCTGAAAATAACATATTCTCAGGCCAAACAGGGATGGAAGGAGCAGCGTAGCGATGGAAGATCTCCCCACAAGCACGATCGTGGCGTTGGCCGGTTTTGCGGCAGGAATTCTTTTTGGCGCCACGGCCAACCGGACAAATTTCTGCACCATGGGTGCCGTTTCCGACATGGTTCTGATGGGAGACCGCGGACGATTCCGAGCCTGGCTGCTGGCGATGGCCATTGCCATTCTGGGTTCACAGACATTGCATTATTTTGAAATTATCGATCTCAAGGGATCCATTTATCTGACAACCAATTTTGGCTGGCTGGGGGCCATTCTCGGCGGTCTTCTGTTCGGCTTCGGCATGACCATGGCGGGGGGATGCGCCAACAAAAACCTGGTCCGTATCGGCGGCGGCAACCTGAAATCGATTATGGTTGTTTTGATCATGGGAATATTCGCCTACATGACCGTTCGCGGGCTCACCGGATTGCTGCGGGTTGAACTTGAAACCTTCTCCAACATCGACCTTTCCGCATCCAATCTCGAAACTCAAGGCATGCCGGACATGTTGGCTGCGGCCGTGGGAATGGAGCTGGAGACGGCGCGGATTGTGCTGACGGGTCTCATTACCGCGGCCCTTTTGATCTATTGTTTCAAGAGCGCCGATTTCAGGGCGTCTCCCCTAAATATCTCAGGCGGACTTATCATCGGTCTTTTGGTGACCGCCGGCTGGGGAATTACCGGCGTGGTCGGATTTGACGATTTCGAGCCTACCCCCCTTTCCTCTTTTACCTTCGTCAATCCGGCGGGAGAAAGCATCCAGTATCTGATGATCTTCACCGGAACCAAGATCAATTTCGGCATCGCAACCGTCGGCGGCGTGATCGTTGGATCGTTTCTGATGGCGCTTGCAACACGCTCCTTCAGAATTGAGGCATTTCAGGATAAGGACGACATGCTTCGCCACATGTTCGGTGCTGCGATCATGGGTATCGGCGGCGTGATGTCCCTGGGGTGCACCATCGGTCAGGGAGTTACCGGCATGTCCACCCTGGCGGTCGGGTCCCTGATCGCGCTCATCTCGATCATTATCGGCGGGATTATGGGCATGAAATACATGGAAGAAGGTAGCCTCTCGGGAGCCATTACGGCCCTGTTCAGCCGAACCTGATTTCGCACGGCAATAAATATAAGCAAAATCAAACTAGTAAGCGGAAGTAAGGGAAAACCCCTATATTTTTTGGGGAAAAACCCAATTTACCCCTTTGCTCTACCCTATGATGATGAGCCTATGTAAGGGTGTTTTACTTTCAGGCGGTTCTCGCTGGGGTGTTATTAATCTAACTCGTTCCCCCGCAAAAAA
>JAOUPW010000513.1 GCA_029879665.1 Rhodospirillales bacterium
CCGTTCGCCGGATATTTCTCCAAGGACACCATTCTCGAAGCCGCTTACGGCGCGCACACGGTTGCCGGCGGCTACGCCTTCTGGCTGGGTTCGGCGGCGGCCTTCCTGACCGCGTTCTATTCCTGGCGGCTTTTGATCATGACCTTCCACGGCAAGCCCCGCGCCGACGAAGTGGTGATGGCCCACGTTCATGAAAGCCCGATGGTTATGGTCGGGCCACTGATCGTGCTGGCGGCAGGGGCCTGTTTTGCCGGATTTATCGGATTTGAATATTTCGTAGGCTCGGAGGCGGCGGAGTTCTGGGGCAATTCCATCCTGATCCTGCCCAGCCATCCGGCGTTGGAAAACGCCCATCACGTGCCTGTCTGGGTCAAGTACCTGCCACTGGTTCTTGCCGTGGCCGGCATCGGGCTAGCCTATGTGCTTTACGTTCTGGCGCCGGGGGTGCCGGCGATGCTGGCGCAACGCTTCCGCGCCGTCTATCTGTTCCTTCTCAACAAATGGTACTTCGACGAATTGTATGATTTCCTGTTTGTCCGCCCTGCGTTTTATCTCGGGCGCAATCTGTGGAAAACCGGTGACGGCACTTTGATCGACGGCCTCGGTCCTGACGGCATTTCGGCGGCGGTCATGAATGTTGCCCGCCGCGCCGTGCGTCTTCAGACCGGTTATGTGTACCACTATGCCTTTGCTATGTTGATCGGGGTCGTGTTCCTGATTTCCTGGTTTCTTTTCTCGCAGGGGGGCTGACGAAGCATGGAAAACTTTCCGCTTCTATTCCTAGTGACGTTCCTGCCCCTGGCTGGCGCGGCGTTCATTCTTCTCGTTCGCGGCGATGAGGAAGTCGTCGCCAAGAACGCGCGTTCGGTGGCGTTGTGGACGTCTTCGATCACCTTCATTCTATCGCTGGTGATCTGGCTTAATTTCGACACCACGACGCCGGCCTTTCAGCTTGTTATCAAGTGGCCGTGGATGCCGTCCTTCAATATATATTTCCATATGGGCGTGGACGGCATCTCCATGTTGTTCGTTCTGCTGACCACTTTTCTGACGCCGATCTGTGTTCTCGCCAGTTGGGAAACCATCTCCAAACACGTCAAGGAATACATGATCGCCTTTCTTGTCATGGAAACCATGATGGTCGGTATGTTCTGCGCCCTTGACTTGGTGCTGTTCTACATCTTCTTCGAGGGTGTGCTGATCCCGATGTTCCTGATCATCGGTGTCTGGGGCGGGCCGCGCCGGGTTTATGCCTCGTTCAAGTTTTTCCTCTATACCCTGGCGGGCTCGGTGTTGATGCTGCTGGCGATCCTGGCCATGTATCTGGAAACGGGCATGACCGATATTCCTGCGCTGATGATTTATCGCTTCCCCGCCGAGATGCAGACCTGGCTGTGGCTGGCGTTTTTTGCCTCGTTCGCGGTCAAGGTTCCCATGTGGCCGGTGCACACCTGGCTGCCCGACGCCCATGTGGAGGCGCCGACGGCGGGATCCGTGATTCTGGCCGGGGTGCTGCTGAAATTCGGCGGCTACGGGTTCCTTCGTTTTTCCCTGCCCATGTTTCCCGATGCGACGTTGGCTCTCGCCCCGCTGATTTTCACCTTGAGCATCGTCGCCGTGATTTATACCTCGCTGGTGGCTCTGGCCCAGGAAGACATGAAGAAACTGGTTGCCTATTCCTCGGTCGCGCACATGGGGTTTGTCACCATCGGCGTGTTCACCCTGACGGTGCAGGGGATTGAGGGCGCCATTTACCAGATGCTCAGCCACGGAATCGTTTCCGCCGCCCTGTTCCTGATTGTCGGTGTTGTCTATGACCGCATGCATTCCCGCGATATCCAAACCTACGGCGGTCTGGTCCATCGCATGCCGGCCTACGCCCTGGTGTTCATGCTGTTTATGCTGGCTTCCGTTGGCCTGCCCGGAACCGGCGGCTTTGTCGGCGAGATACTCGTATTGATCGGAGTCTTCCAGGTTAGCACGCTTGCCGCCGCTCTGACCGCCACCGGGGTCATCCTGGGGGCCGCCTATATGTTTTATCTGTACCGCCGGATTATCTACGGCAAACTGACGAAAGAGAATTTGCAGAAAATCATGGATCTCAGCCCTCGGGAAATCATGATCTTCGCGCCGATGGTATTAATCGTTCTGTGGATGGGGATATACCCATCGTCATTCCTGGACGTGATTCATGTTTCCGTGACCAACCTGATCGAACAGTTCGAGGTCGCTTCCGGGGGCGCATCCACTGTCTTGCAGGCAACGCGGTAAGAGGGAAGGGGATTAACTTAAATGCCATTGGCTGACGTTCCAAACATGATCCCGGCGCTGCCTGAGATATTTCTCGCCGTCATCACCCTGGCGTTGCTTATGCTCGGCGTTTTTCAGAAACCCGACAGCGGAAAAAACTCCAAGGCTTCCGATTTTATTTCCCTCCTCAGTGTGATTGCCCTGGCGTTGACTTTGCTGCTGGTGACGACGATAACCGGCGGCAAGCATATTTCGTTTAGCGGAATGTTCGTTGCCGATCAGTTTGCGGTCTTTTTCAAGTGCCTGATCCTGATCGCG
>JAOUPW010000514.1 GCA_029879665.1 Rhodospirillales bacterium
CGAATATGAGAAAGGACTGGGGGTAGAGAACCTTGGCGCCGCATGATTTCGCCAGATCAACCATATTTCGGGTGCCGATGACCTGAACCTCGTGGCAGAGGCGTGGATCGTCCTCGCATCCGTCCGCGTTCACATAGGCGGCGCAATGGATGATGATATCCGGCTTTTCCGATTCCAGCGCCAAGACCTTTTTGGTATCGGTCACGTCGAGGCCGCCGTGGTCATAGGCCAGAACCCGACAATCGTATTCCCGTTCGAGAACGTCCCCGAACGCGCTGCCGAGCATGCCGGCGGCGCCCGTGATCAGGATCGTCTGGTTGTCGAGCATGTCCATCATCTTTCTTGGCGGGGGCCCATATTGATGTGCTAAAAGGTAGCGATTGGCGCGAAGAAAGCAAATCCCCAGCAATATTTTGGGTGGGGATTCTGGAAGGAATGATATCTGAGATGACGCACTGGATTCGCTTTAAACACGAAAATGTGGAGGATTTCGGCTCGGTCGAGGGAGAGGTGATCACCATTTTCGAGGGAAATCTGTTTTCCAACCCGGTTGCGACGCAAAAAACCCTGCCTTTGGCGGAAGTGAAGGTGCTTACGCCTTGCCAACCGGGCAAGGTGGTCGCCCTTTGGAACAACTCGAAATCCCTTGCGGAAAAAAACAACCAGGCTGCGCCCGAGGAGCCGTTGTATTTCCTGAAAGCGCCCAACACCTTCCTTGCCTCAGGCGAGACCATTCAAAAACCCGAATCCTACGACGGCCGGGTCCTCTATGAAGGAGAACTGGGCGTTGTCATTGGCAAGACCTGCAAGAATGTGCCGGAACAGGACGCCGCCGGTGTGATTCTGGGGTACACCTGCGTCAACGATGTCACGGCCCTGCAGTTGATCGAAAAGGATCCCAGCTTTCCCCAGTGGACCCGGGCCAAGGGGTTCGATTCCTTTTGTCCCATCGGTCCGGTGATTGCGACCGGCCTGGACCCCAACACCCTGTCGATCAAGGCAATGCTCAACGGCCGGGAACGTCAGAATTATTCCGTCAGCGACATGTTTTTCGCCCCTGAGGCCCTGGTCAGCCTGATTTCCCGGGACATGACCCTTTATCCCGGGGACATCATTTCCTGCGGTACCGGGCCCGGAGCCCTGCCCATGAAACCGGGCAGCACCATTGATGTTGTTATCGATGGCATCGGAACCCTCAGCAATACGTATGAATAACAACCTCGAATATCCCATTATTAAAGTCACGCCTGAACTTATGGACGCGGCGCAACGGGCGACCGTGTTGGAGCGGGAAGGCAAGTTCTTCGAGGCGGAACTGATCTATCGCCAATTGAACAACCTACAACCGGCATTTCCCGAGGGAAAATTTCAATACGCGAATTTCAAGATTCTGCATGGAAATTATGCGGAAGCCTGGCCCTTGTTCGAGTATCGCCTGGGGACGCAATATTACCAAAATCAGGGTTCGGCCAAGATCCAACTGCCCCTGTGGCGGGGCGAGGAATCCCCGGACAAGAGGCTGCTGGTCTATTTCGACCAGGGGATCGGCGACACCATCATGTGCGCCCGGTTTATCCCCCAGGCCCGGGACCGGGTTGGGGAACTTGTCTTCATGGTCAATCCCGGCTGTGCGTCCATGTTCCGCACCCTGGATTCCCGGATCGAGATCATCGAGGACGGGGCCGCGCCGGGGCCGTTTCATGTGCATGTTTCGGCCTTCGGGCTGCCCGGGATCTTCAAGGCGGACCAAAACAACATGCCCCAGCCGCCCTATCTGTTCGCGGACCCGGCAAAGGTCATTGAATGGCGGGAGCGGATGGGCGGGCCGTCCCATGGGGAAGGGGGGCCGGACTATCGCATCGGGCTTTGCTGGAAGGGGAATTCCCTCCATCCCCGGGACATGGAACGCTCCATGAACCTGGAAAGCCTGATTCCCGTTATGAAGCAGGCGAATGCCCGGTTTTACGGCCTTCAGGTGGGTGAGGGCGCCGAACAGGTGGCAAAATTGCCCGAGGGGCTCCCTTTTGAAAATCTCGAGGACGCCCTGGCCGCCGATCCGGCCCATAAATTCGTCGATGCCATGGGAATTCTCATGAATCTGGACCTGATCCTGACCGTGGATACGGCCACTGCCAACCTGGCCGGGGCCATGGGGCGGCCGGTCTGGGTCATGGCTTCGAATGTGCCCGACTGGCGCTGGCTGCATCGGGACGAGAGCTCGGACACCGGATACGTCCGGGCGCCCTGGTACGACAGCTTCCGCATCTTCCGCCAATCCACCCGGTACGACTGGTCCAACGTGATCGAGGACGTGATCGAGGCCCTGAGGGGAGAAATTGGGGCGTAGGTTGCGGGGTGAAACTCTGCTTGCGTATCTGTCTAGGGGGAGGGCGCCGCCGGCGCCCATCCCCGGGGAGATGCCAGCCGGCACCGCTCCCGCTGAAAGGCCGGTTTCGCCTGACGGCGAAATGGCAGGCGCTTTAGGAGCGCGGGCGTTGGAGAGAAGGCGGGGCGAGGGCGGGATGGAACCCGAGTCCTCGCCACCGCGCTCCCAAAGTCC
>JAOUPW010000515.1 GCA_029879665.1 Rhodospirillales bacterium
GGTGACGCGTCCGAATTCGGACAGCATGGCAAGATTGGCGCCTGCTCCGCAGCCGACGTCGAGAATGGAACGTGAGGGATTCGGTTTCAGGGAGCGGCGCATCAGGGTCGAAAAAATCTTTCTCCGGCCCGCAAACCACCAGTGGTTTTTCCCCTGGCTAACGAATTGCTCGATTATTTGTTCTTCCATTGATTACTCTTTAATTTTTTCAAGGATATGGTCTCTTTTCAGGGCGCAAATGTCCAGCCATTGAAGGCGGGACGGAGCGGATAGGGAAGAAACCGGCAGAGGGCGGACGATGAACGTCAAAACCATGCGGATCGTCGATTTTTATGCCGGCATCCCCATATGCGCGGTCGTTTCAGGGGTGCTGAAGCTGGCTTGGCGACTTTTTCCAAAACCTTCGGCGTCTCCCCGCAGAGTGCTGTTTATCGAACTTTCCGAAATGGGCAGTACGGTTCTGGCCGAACCGGCCATGCGTAAGGTTAAGGAAAACGCCGGGGCGGAAGTTTATTTCGTGATTTTCGACCGTAACAAGGGAAGCCTGCTGCTGTCCGATTTCGTGCCGGAAGAAAACATCATCACCATCAGGGACACCTCCTTGTTCTTGATCGCATGGGATACGCTCAGGTTTCTTTTCTGGACGCGAAAAAACCGTATTGATTCGGTTGTCGATCTGGAATTGTTTTCCCGGTATACGGCCCTGCTGACCGGAATGAGCGGCGCCGTCAACAGGATCGGGTTTTTCGGGTTTCACAACGAAGGGCTCTATCGCGGGGATATGCTGACTCATCAAGTCTCGTACAATACGCATATTCATATTGCCAAAAATTTTATTGCTCTGGTTAATTCCCTTCTTAGCGATCACATTGAAACGCCGTACTCAAAAAGTCTGATTGAAAATGATGAAATCGTTATTCAAAAGGTCTCCCCCGGAGAATCCCTGAGAAAGGATATTCAGAACCGGGTTAAAAAGACTCATCCTTCTTACAATCCAGAACGAAACCGTATCGTTCTCGTGAATCCCAACTCCAGCCTAATGCTGCCGCAACGGCGATGGATGGCGGAAAATTATGCCGCCGTGATCGAAAAGGTTCTCGGGCGATACGAAGACGTTGTCGTGCTGATCACGGGCGCAACGGAGGAGCGAGAGGAAGCGGAGTTTCTTGTGCACGCGGTAGGGAATGCCCGCTGTATTAATTTTGCCGGCCTGATGCGGCTTTCCGAATTACCTGCGTTGTACTCCGTTTCCGCGTTGATGATTACCAACGATTCCGGCCCCAGTCATTTCGCGGCACTTACGGAAATGCCGGTAGTGACCCTGTTCGGCCCTGAAACGCCCCGTCTTTACGCGCCACTGGGCAGGGGGGCCGTTGTTTACGCCGGACTCGCCTGTTCACCTTGCGTCAGCGCCGCCAATCACCGTAAAACCGCATGTACGGACAACCAGTGCATGAAGGCGATTTCGGTTGATCAGGTGTTTGAAGTTGCTTGCGGATATCTTTAAAGGGCAGGTGATCATTGCATGATTGTAGGCTCTCCGGAACTCATCAGGTGATAGTGCCCCTCATAGCTTAATTTTATTTATTCCTTATTTCATAGTAAGGTAGTGGGTGTTTGAAGACTTGCTGATTTCATGCTCTGGCCCGGTCTCCTCCGGACTCCCTACCGGAACCAAAGGGATGCGGATCGGCATTTCAACAGTTTGTGCTCATTCATTCTGCGTTGAGGTCTGCCCGTGAGCCCTCCATGACCCTGAACATTGCGCTTCTGGTGCTGCTTTCGGCGGCCCTGCATCCCATTTGGAATGCCCTGATCAAACGGGACGCGCGCCCGGAAGGGGCCTTCATTGGCCTGATTGTAATGCTGATCGTGATTTCCGGCAGCCATGCCCTGATCGCAGGGTATGATTTATTTTCGGTACGCAGGGTTTGGACCATGCTGATCCTGTCCTGTATCGGGCAGATTCTTTACGGCTATACCCTAATTGCGACCCTAAAACGCGGCGACCTCTCCGCCTATTACCCGATCATCCGCTCGTCGCCTTTGTTCATTGTTATCGTCGGTTTTTTTCTTCTCGGCGAAACCTATTCCTGGCCCCTTTTGACGGGGGTGGCTTGCGTTTTGATGGGGGCTTTTTTATTGCAGTACCGGCGCGGCTTGCGTCTGCTGGACGATCCGAAAACTCTGATGTTGTCTGTCCTCGCCATGAGCGGCGTCGGCGTCTATTCCATAGCCGACGCAAAAATCATGCAGGAAATCGAACCTCCGGTATTGTTCTTTTGGGTCGAGACCTTGTGCCTGCCGAGCTATATTCTGATTTACCGTTTTTTCGGCCATTCCCCCTTGGGAATGGCAGCTTTGTTCGCGTGGACCCGGCAACCGGCGAAGTTTTTCGGCATCGGCGCAATATGTTATCTGTCCTATATCCTGATTCTCATGGCTTATGCCCAGGGCGGCGACGTCGCCGCGGTAACCTCGGTGCGCCAAGCCTCCATCCCCATATCGGTCCTGATCGGCGGCCTGTGGCTGAAGGAACTTGGCATGGCGCAACGCCTG
>JAOUPW010000516.1 GCA_029879665.1 Rhodospirillales bacterium
GGAGTCAGAACTTCCGCTTTTGGGCGAAACGATTTGATGGCTTTTTCCGAAGCATCCCATACGGCGAGAGATGATCCGGCGCGGGCAATATTGCGGGCGATCCCCGCTCCCATGTTTCCCAATCCAATAACACCGATAGCTTGTTTGCGGGTTGTCATCCTATCTTGCCTTTCATCATCGCTAGGAATTCATCGACACAAGCGTCGGCGAAGTTGCGGTCATTAATGTGATACTCCAGTTCCCTGACCGGACCCGCGGTCAGGGAGCCGCGCAAGGTTTCCGTAAAAACTTTGTCCGATTCCGGGCGCAGCCAGAATCCGGTCTCTTCGCCGCTCAGGTTATGAGTCTTACGGATGGTATGCTGGCTAAAACCAAACTTGGGAATCAGAACCGTTACCGGACCTTTTGCTTCGTTCAATCGTTCCGCCATCATGTGGGCAAGCTTTTCGTATTCTTCATCCGTAGTCCGCATGAGCAGGATTTCCACGTTATACTGGAAAAATTCCCTATCCCGATATTTCTCGGGCACTTCGCCGACCCAAAAATTAGTATGATCAAGGGCACCGGGCACCACCACTTGGGGAAGACCGGCGGCCCCTGCCGATTTAAGACGACCGGCGCCGGCGCTATAAACGCCGCCGGTCAGAAGGTCGGTCAGTTCCGAGGTGGTAATATCGATCACGCCGGCCAACTCGCCGATTTCAGATAGCTGTTCCAGCGCCCGGCCGCCTGGACCCGAGGCATGAAAATGAATTACCTCGTATCCTTCGGCCTCGAGCCGTTCCGTCACGCGGTTGACGCAGGCCTGAGTGCCGCCGAACGACGAAACCCCGATCAAAGATCGCCGGCTTTCCGACTCCATCGCCTTATTCGCCCGCTGCCGCGCCATTTCAACTACCGCCCAGGCGGCGTTTTCCATGGCCGCCCGGGTGATGCGGTTGAGCGAGATGTCGCCGATGGTGGGAAACATGGCGATATCGCTTTGCGCCACATACCACTGTACCGCCGCCGTCGCCGCCACCGGGGTTACCATTACTTTTGGAAACAGGGGCGGCAGGGCGCGCATGACGGCGCATGCCATGGTCGAATTGTTGGCGCCGCCGACGCCGATAACGCCGGCAAACTTTCCCGCCTTGAAGTGGTCGAGAAAGACCTTCGTTGCTCCATCAATCATGGCTTCAGCGGCATCCGAGCGGCTCATTTCCGAAAGTGCTTCCCAGGTGGTGCCGGCAGAAACCGCCAGTTCCCGGCCCGATACGGCGGCATCTTCAACGTCATTGTGGGGTTTGAGTGACATATCCATCAGCCAGGGAGTGACCCCGGAACGGCTGAGAACGTCACAGACGAAGCGCGCTTCCGCACCCTTGCTGTTGAGCGTCGAGAGGACTGCAATGGTAAGGGTAGACATGATCTGAATGAATCAGGAGGATTTACGCTGAATGGATTTGAAGGCACGGGTTGCCGCCGGCACTGATTCTTCGATCGGGAATCTTTCCGCCGATGAACCGCCCACATATCCATCCAGGCGAGGCTCGAGTTTCCAGAATTCCTCGAAATCCGACGGCGTTTCGATGGCCCCCCCGTGACAAGTGACGATCAGGCCGGAATGTTTCGCCGCCAAGGCATCGCACACCGAAGCCGCCCGTTCCACCGACTTGTCTTTCTCCAGCACCGTCTTCGAACCGATAGAACCGCCGGAACTATTGCCGAAATGAACAATGATGTTGTCGACGCCGGCTTCGGCCATGGCCAGAGCTTCATCAACACTGGTGCAAAACGCTTTTGTAAACATTCCTTTTGAACTGGCGTAGCCGAGAACATCAACTTCGTTGGCATACCCCATTCCGGTTTCTTCCAGGGCACTACGGAAATTGCCGTCGATCAGCGCCACCGTAGGGCAGTTCATCAGGCCATCGAACCCGGCATCGGAAAGCCGGTCAACAAACCGATGCATGTCGCGGGTGGGATCGACGGCAAGCACACCGGCGATCACCGGGCATTCCCGGACCACGTTGAGAATAGACCGTTCCCCCAGTTCCAACGTGATCGCATTGGCATCGCCAATGGGCAGGTATCCGGCCATGGAGCTAAGCCCCTGCATGCGGAAATAAGCGAGTATGAAAGTGCTGACCAGATCGGCGCCGCCCCGCGCCGCCATTTTGGCGGTGATACCGCTACCGCAGAGCGCGTCATAAACGGCGCGCCCCGCATCGCGCTCGGCGTTTAGGCGGCTAACGACCGCTTCCCTGGTGAATTTCCCCGGCATGCTCCGCCCCCCTCTTCTAATGTTTGGAAGAGAGTCTACTACATTCTCACCCGGAATACAGGGGAATGGAATGTAATCAGGACGCGATCTGTTTGGCCGGCGTTTTGCCTTTTTCCTGGATCGCCTTCAGGACCTTTTCGGCGGTCGCCGGTAGGTCGGTGATGCGCACGCCGACGGCGTCATAGATGGCGTTCATAATGGCAGCTGCCGTCGGCACCGAGGTCGGCTCACCCACGCCCTTGGCGCCAAAAGGTCCGGAAGGGTCGAAATTATCGATGATGTCGACCTCTA
>JAOUPW010000517.1 GCA_029879665.1 Rhodospirillales bacterium
TGCTCGGCTTCCTTGGTGACGTACTTTGACACCATGCGCATGCTTTTGGCTTGGGCGGGAAGGACCCGGGAATCCAATTCGTAATGGACGGCCCGGCCGGTTGCCTTGAGCATGTAATCGTTGATCCATTGCTGGCCGTCCCTGTCCCGTTCCGGGCGTTTCATACGTCATTCCTTTCCCTGAATAAACTTCGAGCGATACAGCTTAACGAGCAGCTCAACAATCCGCCCGCATGCGATCTTATCGTTACCGGAAAAAATACATATAGAAAAAGATGCCGCCTACGATCCCGCCAAGGACGGCAATGAGGCCGGCGATAGTAAAGGCGCTGATTTTTTTCTTCTTTTCCGTTTCCGTTTGTTCGGCCAGCCATCGCCGGGCGGTGCCGGTCATTGCGCCGAACCGGTTCTGGACCAGGGTATGTTTCACCTGATCCACCCCCATCTCTTCAAGAAGTTTTATGATTCTGACGTCTTCGGCGTCGTGATGCCGCCGCTCGAAGGTTCTGGTCGAACGTTTGTTTTTGCGCCGTTCGTTGGGTTGTTCTACCTGCATGGTTTTGCCTCAGGACAAAGGAAAAACCGGAAATCGAAGGGTTTTCGTTTCCGTTAGGACGGAGCCAGATACATAGCATAACATAATATAGTATGGTGAATAATAAATATCTCCAAATATACCGCCTATTTTAAGCTATGTGACTCAGGCGCTTCGCTGAAGGAGGGTGGCGATCAGGCCGTTGACGTCCTTTTTTTCGCGGATGATGGCCGCGAATTCCTGTCGCAGGGTCAGGGCCATGCTGATCCCTTCCACCATCAGGTCCAGAATGACGAACTTTCCGTTGCGTTCGCGCAGGCGCCAGACGGCACGGATGGGCTTGCGCTGCCCTTCGGAGACCTGCGAGTGGACCAGGATGTCATTCTTGCCGGATTTTTCCGACTTGATCACTTCAAAGCGGTCAAAATGGGAGCCGCCAAGCCGGGAAGAATAGGTTTTGAGGATAAAGATCCGGAATACTTTTTCATAGGCCTCGCGCTGTTCGCCTTGGGTCTTGCGCCAATGCTTGCCCAGCATGAACTTCGCCAGGACCGGAATATCCAGGTCTCGCGCCAGCAGGTCATGAAAGTATGTCTCGCGTTTCGCCCCATCCAGGGAAGGGTCCGATAGGACGCCGATCGCTTCCAGGCCAAAGGCCTGCATGGTCATGGACGCGCGTTGAACCGTATCGGCGCCGCCAGCCGCAGGCATGATGTTTGCGAGTTCCTTGAGTTCCGCTTCGGTCAATTCCTGAGGTTCACCGGCCTGTACCTGACCGGCGCTCGAAACCTGTTGGGGAGAATCTCCGGAAAACAGCGCGCAACCGGAAAGAAAGGCCGCAACGACAAAGGGAAACACGATGGATTGAATGGATTTCATGGCAGCAGCCCCTGTGTAAATCATTGAATTTGTAGGGGCATATAGGGATTAACCGTCGCCATTTCCATATTCAAATGTGTTTTTTTATGGAATCTCAGGTCTGGTCCTTGCCCTCGTAGACCTCGAACACCCGGCTGGCGTCGTCCTTGCCCCAACCGGCGGCCTCGGCACGCAGAAACATCTCGCGCGCGGCGGGCACCACCTTCAGATCAACTCCATGTTCCTTAGCAAAATCAATGGCGATGCCCATGTCCTTGGCAAAGATTTCAACCGCGCCCTTGGGCGAGAAATCCCGGCTGATGAACCTGGGGCCCATAACTTCCAGCATGGCGCCCCGAACCGAACCCGCCCGAAAACATTCCATCATGATGTCGTGGCTGAGTCCGGCGCGTTCGCCGAGCAGAAACATTTCCGCCAGCAACGCGGTGCTGGAATTCACGAACATGTTGGTGACCACTTTCATGGTTGCGCCGGAACCGATGGCGCCGGTGTGCGTGGTTTCAGCCGCCAACGGTTCCAGGATCGGGCGCACCCGTGCAAAAGCCTCGTCGGTGCCGCCGACCATGAAGGTAATGGTCCGGTTATCCACCTTGTTGTGAGAACCCGAGATGGGAGCGTCCAGCATTTCGATTCCGCGGCCGGCCAGTTTTTCGGCCAGTCCGGTTTGAAAGGCGGGCGGCATGGTGCTCATTTCAACGTGAATGAGGCCCTCCTTGCCGGCCTGAACGATGCCGTCGGGACCCAGAGTGTTTTCTTCGATATGGCTGGAGCTAAGCAGTACGCTACAAGTGATATCGCTGTTTTCGGCGACCTGCCGGGAGGAGGGGACAGGGGTGCCGCCTTCGTCGGCCAGCATCTTCATCCGTTCCGGATCGATGTCATAACCGCAAACCTGGTGGCCGTCGGCCATCATCTGGCGGGCGAGTGCGAGCCCCATTTTGCCAAGGCCGATCATTCCGAGTTTTTCACCCATCGAGCTTCTCCCTTAATATGTGTTGATTTGGCGCGTCCCGGTTTTATTCAGAATCTGTTTTTATTTCCTTTTGGAGCTTTTTTTCACCCCGGGATTCCACGTACCGCACCAGGATCCAAATCGCGCCCATGATAACGAAGGCCAATGCACCGACATTCAAATACACCA
>JAOUPW010000518.1 GCA_029879665.1 Rhodospirillales bacterium
TGAGTTGCGCCAAGCGTCCTTATTACAGCCGCCCTACCCGCACTTGGAATACCCGCACCCGGAGGTGCAGGTATCGCAGCCTTCCTGACGCACGAGGCTGGGTTGGGCGCATTTCGGACACTGGCGCAGGAGGGAGGAGCCCACACCCTTTTTATCCATGCTTCCACCCGTATCCCCAGCCCCGCCCCCAGTCAGGTTGACCACTTGGCGTGTATCGTCCGCGTCGCCGACGGCGAGTTGTCCGGGCGCGGCGAGGAAGCCGGTGGCGATCATGTGCTTCTCGATAACCTCACCGATGGCCGCCAGCAGGGACGGCACGTATCTGCCGCCCATCCAGTGTCCGCCGCGCGGGTCGAACACCGCTTTCAATTCCTCGACCACGAAAGAAACATCGCCGCCGCGCCGGAAGACGGCGGAAATCATCCGCGTCAACGCCACCGTCCAGGCGTAGTGTTCGGTATTCTTGGAATTGATGAAAATTTCGAAGGGGCGAATGCGGCCCTGACCGTCGATGATATCGTTGAGGGTGATGTAGATGGCGTGATCGCTTTCCGGCCAGCGCACTTTATAGGTTTTGCCTTCCAGTTCGTCGTGGCGGTCCAGTTTCTGGTAAAGCTGCGTCACCGGTCCGGCGTCACCCAGGTCTTTCGGCATGGCCTTGGCGGAGGGCGCGGTCAGGGGAAGTTCCGGTTCGGCCTCGTCCGGTTTTTTTTCTCCGGATTTGACCTCGAGCACGGCACCGGTGATGTCGTTGGGCCGATAGGTGGTGCAGCCCTTGCAGCCCAGCTCATAGGCTTCCAGATAGATGTCCTTGAAAACGTCGAAGGCGATGTCTTCCGGGCAGTTGATGGTCTTGGAAATGGAGCTGTCGATGAATTCCTGCACAGTGGCCTGCATCACCAGATGGTCCTTGGGCGTCATCGACTGGGCATCGACGAAAGCCTCGGTCAGGGGAGTGGCCTCGCCGAAGGTGCGCCGGAACAGGCGGTAGGCGTAATCGGAGACGTCTTCGTCGCGGCGGCTGCCGTCGTTCATCAACACATGGCGGATGTATTTGAAACTGAAGACGGGCTCCAGCCCGGAAGAAACATTGTCGGCGAACAGCGAGATGGTCCCGGTCGGCGCAATGGAAGTGAGAAGCCCGTTGCGGATGCCCTTGGCGCGGATGGCTTCGCGCACGTCTTCATCCAGACGGCGGATATGTTCGCCGGCAAGATACTTTTCCGCGTCGAACAGGGGGAACGGACCTTTTTCAGCGGCCAGTTCGGTGGACGCCAGATAGGCGCTACGCTCGATCGCCTTCATCCATTGGCGCGTCAGCAGCACCGCCTTGTTGGAACCGTAGCGCGCATTGCACATGATCAGCGCGTCGGCGAGGCCGGTGACGCCAAGGCCAATGCGGCGCTTGGCCTTGGCTTCGTGTTCCTGTTCGGGCAGGGGAAATTTTGAGACGTCGATCACGTTGTCCATCATGCGCACCGCCACCGGCACCAGGTTGGTGAGGGCCGCCATGTCCAGTGCCGCGTCTTCGGTAAACGGATCATTGACCAGCCGCGCCAGGTTGACCGATCCCAACAGGCAGGCGCCGTAAGGCGGCAAGGGTTGCTCGCCGCAGGGGTTCGTGGCGTGGATGGTTTCGCAGTAATTTAGATTATTGGCGCGGTTGATGCGGTCGATGAAGATGACGCCCGGTTCGGCGTAGGCATAGGTGGCGCGCATGATTTTGTCCCACAAATCGCGCGCCGGGATGCTTTTATAGGCCGTGCCGTCAAAGGTAAGCTGCCAGGTCGCATCTTCCTTGACCGCCTGCATGAAGGCATCCGTCGCCAACACCGACAGGTTGAACATGCGCAATTTGCCCGGTTCCTGCTTGGCGGCGATGAAGTCTTCGATGTCCGGGTGATCGCAGCGCATCACCCCCATCATGGCGCCGCGCCGGGAACCGGCGCTCATGATGGTGCGGCACATGGCGTCCCACACGTCCATGAACGACAGCGGCCCGGAGGCATCGGCGCCGATCTTTTTCACCGCCGCGCCCCGGGGCCGGAGCGTCGAGAAATCATAGCCGATGCCGCCGCCCTGCTGCATGGTCAGGGCGGCTTCCTTGAGGCTTTCGAAAATCCCGGCCATGTCGTCGGGGATATCACCCATGACAAAACAATTGAACAGGGTCACATTGCGTTCCGTCGCCGCGCCGGAAAGGATGCGTCCGGCGGGCAGGAAGCGAAAATCTTGCAAGGCTTCGGTGAAGCGCCGTTGCCACAGGGCGGGGTCGACTTCCGGTTGGGCCAGCGCGCCGGCGACCCGGGACCACGTGTCGGCGATGGTTTTGTCCACCGGAACGCCGTCGGCGCCGCGAAGACGGTATTTCATGTCCCAGATCTGCTGGGAAATGGGTGCGGGTTGGGACATGTCGGAACCTATTTCCCCAATTCGGGTTTCACTGGGACGGCAAAACCTCGCCCCCACGGACCGTCTGGGGAAAAGGTGCTAACCCTCAAAGATTAAAGACTTTTAACCTTTCCATTGTAGCAAGGGCAGGGCCGGAATCAA
>JAOUPW010000519.1 GCA_029879665.1 Rhodospirillales bacterium
CGTTTTGTTCAATGATTCGAACAAGAACACGACCGTGCAAGGGACGAATGGCCATAACCCACCCCTCAGTATCCGGTTTGTAAAATCTGAAAGAAAACACACTCATGCGCGGTTTCATTTCTTGAACCGCCACACAATTCATTTTTTGATAATACATTAATAATGATGTAAAATCAATAAATAGGATTCAAACCAGCATCATTGGCTCGTCACCGAACGCCATCTTTGGTAGGTCACATCGATACCCTGAGCAATATCACAGGAGGATTGCATGGCAATCATCGGCATTGACCTGGGTACATCCAACTCTGCCGCCGCTGTTCTGCGGGGCGGTCGTCCGGTCATCATCCCCAGCGCGGAAGGCATCACCCTCGACGGCAAAGCTTTCCCCAGCTACGTCGCAATAACCGCCGACGGCCAGATGATCGTGGGTGAACCGGCACGGCGTCAAGCTGTGGCAAACGCGGCTGGAACCACAACCGGGTTCAAGCGCCAGATGGGTCAGCGCGTTAAGATCAAACTCAGAGACTTGGAATATTCGCCGGAGCAATTGTCGGCTGTTCTTTTGCAAAAAATCAAACGGGACGCGGAATCATTTCTCGGCGAACAAGTGAGGAAGGTCGTCGTCACCGTTCCCGCTTATTTTAACGACAACCAGCGGGCCGCAACCAAGGATGCCTGCGGCATCGCCAAAAGGGGCCTATTGGTCCGCCATCTTGTCCTTCCCAATGGCATCGCCGGAACGGAAGATGTGATGCGCTTTCTTGCCCGGAATATTTCACCCAACACCTACGTCAATATCATGGGCCAGTACCGCCCCTGTTACCGCGCCGGCGAAACGCCGGAACTAAACCGGCCTGTGTCATCCAAAGAATATGCCGAGGCCTTGGCCGAGGCCCGGGCCGAAGGCCTGCAACGTTGCGAGCATGATCCGGAGGCATCCTGGCTTGTCCACTGGGTGCATTAAACCATGACCCCGCTGTTTCATCCCAAGCTGGTTAACGGCCCCTTCGACGATCCGGCCCTATACATCGAATTTCTGTTCGAAAAACGAGCTATCCTGTTCGACCTTGGGGATCTGCATGCCTTGGCGCCACGCAAGCTATTGCGCGTCAGCCATATCTTCGTTTCCCACGCCCACATGGACCATTTTGTAGGATTCGATAGATTAGTGCGTGTTTGTCTCGGTCGCGGAAAGAGCCTTCACTTCTTCGGACCGGCCGGGTTTATTGATCGGGTTGATAGCAAGCTCAAAGGATATAGCTGGAATCTCGTTCACAATTATGAGATCGACCTGACCCTGACGGTAACGGAAATTCATGCCGGCAACCAAATCCGCACCGCCGAATTTCATCTACTGGAAGCATTTCACTGCAAGGATTTAGGGTCATCTCTGATACCCAGTGGCGCGCCAGTCGAAGAAGAGGGGTTGCGCATCAACGCTGAAATTCTTGACCACGATATTCCTTGCCTCGCTTTCGCGCTCGAGGAAAAACAACATATCAACATCTGGAAAAACAGGCTCAATGAAATTGGATTACGGGTCGGCCCATGGCTTCGGGAGCTGAAACAGGCCGTGTTGCGAGAAGATCCAGACGATACGGTTTTTTATGCCCGCTGGCACGAAGGCAATAAATTCTTTGAACGAAAGTTTTCCTTGGGTGAGTTGAAAAGCAAAATTCTTCGAATTGTTCCCGGCCAGAAGATCGGTTATGTGGCTGATGCCATCTTTCAACAGGACAACGTCGACAAGATCGTCGACCTGGTGAAAAGCGCTGATATTCTGTTCATCGAATCCGCCTTTATGGACAAAGACGCGGAAATCGCGGCAAATAAGAAACACCTGACCGCGGCGCAGGCGGGACGGATTGCCCGCGAGGCTGGTGTAAAGCGGGTGGTTCCGTTCCATTTTTCCCCGCGTTATTCCAGGCAACCGCAAAGTCTGGCGCGAGAGGTCGAGCACGCCTTTCGGTCCAAAGCGTACCTTGGGGACGTTCGGGAGGTGAGGGAATGAAAATCTTCGGCACCGTGGCCATGACGGTCTATATGCTCATGATCGCCGCAAGTGATCCGGCCGAAGCAGAACCGCCGCGCCATGACCGGGATTCGGCCCAGATCGGCGCGCTGCAAAGCTATACCACGGGCAAAGAAGATACCTTACTGGAAATCGCCCGCCGTTTTGACCTCGGATTTGTGGAATTATTGGCAGCCAACCCCGGCATTGATCCCTGGGTGCCCGGCGCGGGGATAAAAATTACGTTGCCGACGGCACACCTTCTTCCCCTCGCACCCCGGCGGGGGATTGTCCTCAACCTGGCGGAGCAGCGCCTCTATTTCTTCCCGCCAGATGGCGGAAAAATCCTTACCTTTCCCGTCGGAACTGGGATGGCCGGGTACGAAATGCCCCTAACTACGACACGCGTATCCGGAAAACGGATAAACCCCACCTGGGTTCCGCCCGCGTCGATCCGGGCCGAACGCCCAGAACTTCCGGCTTCCATTCCACCCGGGCCGGACAATCCACTCGGCGCTTACGCAATCGAT
>JAOUPW010000520.1 GCA_029879665.1 Rhodospirillales bacterium
GTCAGCACCGTCAAGTCTCAACCCTCCATGGTGGCCGATGAACTACGTCGTCAGGCGGATAAATTCATTGAATTGGACGACCTGAAGAGCGAAATCGGACGCAGCACGAACGACAAGGATGACGATTATCCGGCGCCGGGACCGACGCCGGCTGATCCCTATCTGGAATCCGCCTGAACCTGTTAGGTTAAGCCCAATAATCCTGTAAGGTGGGGCTATGAATGCCCCTGACGCTCCATTGTATCCAGCCGACAATTGCCGGTTATGCCCGCGCCTTGCCACTTTCCGGGACACCAATCGGGAAGCCAATCCGGATTGGCATAACGGCCCGGTGGCCTCTTTCAGCGGCAAAGATGAAAAACTGCTTATTGTCGGACTGGCCCCGGGCCTGCGCGGTGCAAACCGCACGGGACGGCCTTTCACCGGCGATTACGCTGGTGACCTGCTTTACCCCACGCTCCTCAAATACAAGCTGGCATCCGGAGTTTTTAAAGCATCCCCCGACGATGGCCTGAAACTTATAAACTGCCGGATCACCAACGCCGTTCGTTGTGTCCCGCCGCAAAACAAGCCAACCGGCGCCGAAATCAAGTCCTGCCGGACGTTTCTGGCCCGGGAAATAGATTCCCTGAAAAACCTGAAAGTCATTCTCGCCCTGGGCCGTGTAGCCCATGATTCCGTCCTCGCGGCCCTGGGCGAAAAGCGCAGCGCCTGGCCCTTTGGCCACGGAGCCATTCATCGCCTGGACAGTGGACTGATCTTTACGGACAGTTATCATTGCTCTCGCTACAACACCAATACGGGCCGTCTTACCGAATCCATGTTCCATGCCGTTTTTGAACAAGCCCTTCCCCTCATCCGGGACTGATTTCCCAATTGCGGCCCCTTGGCCGGGCTTGCTATACCCCATGGACATTAAATTTTTGTGGAGTAATTAGCCTTGGCCATTATCTGTCTCGACCTCGAAGGCGTACTGGTTCCCGAAATCTGGATTAACGTTGCCGAACGGACGGGGATCGAGGCGCTGAGGGCGACCACCCGGGACGAACCCGATTACAATGTTCTGATGAAAAACCGCCTGAAGATCCTTGATGAGCATGGGCTTAAACTACAGGATATTCAGGCCGTCATTGCCGAAATGGGTCCTCTTGAAGGGGCCGGAGACTTTCTCGATGCGATCCGCCAGGATTTTCAGGTCATCATTCTTTCGGACACATTCTATGAATTCGCCCACCCCCTAATGAAACAGCTCGCCTGGCCGACCCTGTTCTGTCACCGGCTTGAGGTCGACGACCAGGGAAAGGTCCGGGACTACGTTCTGCGCATGTCTGACCACAAACGTCAGGCCGTTATAGCTCTCAAACACCTGAAATTCCAGGTTCTTGCCGCCGGGGATTCCTATAACGATACCTCCATGCTGAAAGAAGCCCACGCCGGGTTTCTATTCAGGGCTCCCGAAAACGTGATCAAGGAGTTTCCTCAGTTTTCCCAGTTCGTCGACTTCAAGGCTCTTGAAACAGCCTTCCGGGAAGCCGTAGATTCGAAGTTCTGACGGAAGGTTGTTGCCATGGCTGAAATCATTAATTTCCGACAAGCTCGCAAGAATCTGAAAAGAACCGAAAAGGGAAAAAAGGCGCAGGAAAATCGCGTCAGGTCGGGTTTGTCAAAAATTGAAAAAAACAAGCGTATGGACGACCAGGACCGCCAATCCCGGGATTTGGATGGCAAGCTCCTGGACGGAGCCTCCGGTAACGGAGACGAAGCGTCTTAAGGGCTGAGGTTTCAACCTTTTCATCCGCCACCAAAAGCCGGCGTGGATGGACGCCACGCCATTTTTTGTTCGCTCCCTCCTGATGACAGACCTCACCCTTCGAATGGCAAGTGTAAAAGTTAACCTGCCAAGCACTCCTACTTTGAGACTCAAACGTCAAGAAGTGTCGTCGAGCAGTCAACAACACTAGATCAAGTAGGTTAAAGGAAATGCGGGCCGATTATGGTTAATTTCTTGCCCGTACTTATGGTTAATTTCTTGCTCAAGTTTATGGTTAATGACTTGGATGGTAATAAAGAGTGATTTTATTGATTAGTACTTGAATTTTTCAGAAGTAAAAATTGACAACAAAATTTTATGTCAATAGAATCAACAACATTCTAGTGCCGTAAATCTCTTGGGATTGACCTTGTGGTTGATGAATCAGAATTATTGTCCAGCAATCAACTTATTGAGCTGACGGGGATTACCCGTACAAGCCTCAATAATTTTATTGCTCTTGGTATCCTTCCCAAACCCACGTTTCCACAACGGGACAAGGCCAATCAGCCGCGAATGGGGTACTACCCAACTTCGACCGTCAACACCATCAAACACGTTTTGGATTTGGAAGCGCAGGGAAAATCCTTGGCGGATATCATTCAATTTCTTTCGCGCGAAAGAAATCTTGCGATTGCGGGGTTTATAGATACAGGTCAAGGCCTGGACGATACGTTGCAAGAACCTCCCTATACTCCCCCCCCTTCGGATGACCGGCGAAAATC
>JAOUPW010000521.1 GCA_029879665.1 Rhodospirillales bacterium
CGGCATCCGGAGCAGGGGGAGGGTGAGGCGTTCAACGATCATGGGTCAGGTGCCGACCTTGAGCGGGGAGACCAATCCTTCAAGGGTGGCAATAACGCTGAGCGCGGTGATTTTTCCGGTGCGCGGGTTTTCATCGGTCGGAATGTTTTCAATGGTCATTTCGAACCGGGCGCTGTCGGCGTCCACGGTAATGGTGTGTTTGTTGCGGGATTGTCCCGGATCGGCCCAAATTTCCAGTTCCGTCCGGTCGGCGCCGATCCCGGCCAGGCTGAGGGCGGCTGCGACATTGACATTGGCGGGGAAACCGGCGGCACCGTCTCGGGCGCTGCCTGCGAACACCTTCAGGGGTTTGTGCAGGTTTTCGACGGAGATGCCCTTTTCCTGAAGATAAGGTGCGCCGGCCAGGCCCCCCGGCGGTTTGCGGGTGACCATACGCACGGAATGAATGGTTCCCTTGGCCGCCGCGTGCACGGCGTCCAGGCCCAGCAACGCCCCGGTGGGGACGATGAGGCGGGCTCCGGTTTCCCGGGCCCGTTGCGCCAAATGGGGATATTGAAGCAGCATGCCGCAACTCAGGGGCACGAAAATCCTGCCGGTTTCGATGGCCGGTTCGGCGATATCCAGAAAAGCCGCCGCCGGCAGGCACTCAACCACCACGTCGGCGCGGTTCGCCAGGTCTGCCAGCGAGACGACGGCTGCGGGGGAGTTGAAATCTTCCATCCGGGTTTCGGCGCGGGCCATGTCGCGGGCGGAGACGGCAACCAGACGCAATCCGGGAATTCCCTTATCAAGAGCTTTCGCCACCACGTAGCCGATGGTTCCAAATCCGGCGATTCCAACTGTCATTTCCTGCATTGGGACTGCCTTATATTATTACTAAAAATGGAATAAAAATTGCCTGTCGGCCCATTTGACCCGTTCTCCGGGCTGGTCAGCTTGCAGACCATAAGCTAGGCTAGCGCGTCGAGCTAGCCAAGGGGAATGGTTTCGGAGCCTGTTGAATGACCGCTTTGTGGGCGGCGCAGGGTTTGGACAGGGCATTTCCCTTATAAAAACCAAATCCAAGCTATCCGGGAGGGATCCTATGAGTAAAAGCTTTTCAAAATTAGTAATCGTGGCGGCTGCCGCCGCCGTTTCGTTCGCGGCCCTGCCTCAGGGGCAGGCCATGGCGGCGCCCGAGATGTCATGCCGCAACGCCAAGGTGATCGTGCCGTGGAAGCCGGGCGGAGAAACCGATATCGTCGGCCGCATATTTATCGATGCCGCCAACAAGGCGGGCGCCGACCCGAAATTGCAGATCGTCAATGTTCCCGGACAAGGCGGCAACAAGGGCGCCAAGGAAGCCAAGAAGTCGAAGCCCGACGGCTGCACGCTGTTCTTCATGCATGAAAGCGCCATGACCAGCTACCTGACCGGCCGTGTCGATTTCAATCACACCGAGTTTGTGCCTGTTGCCCTTTTCACCCGCACCTGGGCGGTGATCGGCGCCAACAAGAATGTTTCCTACAATGACCTCAAGGGCCTTGCCGCAGCCGGCAAGAAAAACCCGAAAGGGATCCTGGCGGGGGCCACCCTTGGTTCCACCAGCCAGATTTCTATCCTTGTTTTCGCCGATGCGGCGGGGATTGATCTGAAGTACGTGTCTTATGATGGTACCCGTGACCGCATGACGGCCCTGCTCGCCGGCAATATCCAGTTGGGTCAGGTTTCGACCACGGCCGCCAGCAAGTATATCAAGACCGGTGAAATGAAAGCCCTTGGCATTCTGTCGCCGACCCGCAATGCCGTGATTCCCGATGTGCCGACGGCGAAGGAACTCGGTATCAATGCGGAGTGGGCGACGAGCCGCGGCGTCGTCGCGCCCAAGGGAACGCCGAAAAGCGTGGTTGATTATTATTCCGGGCTGTTTAAGAAAGCCGGCGCCGACCCCGAGGTCATCCGGCAGATGAAGTCCAAGGGAACGGACGTCGTTCTTTTAACGGGAGACGACTATGGGAAATTCCTGGACGAAACGTATGTCCTGGTGAAAAAACTTGCCGACAAAGTCGGCTTAACTAAACGTTGATATTGGCTAACGGTACCCGGCTCTTCCCATGAAAAGGGAAGAGCCGTTCCGTTTTTTCTTTTTCTGGGGCTGACCATTGATCCGAATTAACCGCGATACTGTTGTCGCGATCGTAATTCTCGCGTTTTGCGGTGCGACGTTGATGCAGACGTTGACTATCGAGAAGACGGTCTATGAAAGTATCGGTTCGGAAGTCTGGCCGCAGGTCGTGCTCGCGATTTTTACCGCATTGACTCTGGTATATCTCGGGCAATCCGTGCGAACCGGAACCGACGTCACCACCGGGAAGGGGTTCAGCCCGAGAGGTTTTTTCTTCAAGTACCAGAACGCCATGTGGTGTTACGCCATGTTCCTGATGTTTCTGTTGCTTCTGCCTTATCTCGGCATGCTGGTGGACGGGGTGCTTTTTGTTTTTCTGACGTTGACTGCGATCGGCAACCGAAAGCCCCGTGATCTAGTCTTGCATG
>JAOUPW010000522.1 GCA_029879665.1 Rhodospirillales bacterium
GACGCGACGCCGGTCGGGACCAAAATAGTCTTTGGTCTGAATATAGCTTTGCGGCGCCCCAAGGACGGATGTGATTCGCGACATTAAAGAACTGGCTGATATGGGTTTAGCGAGAAAATCGTTGATGCCCGCATCCCGGGCTTCCTTGACAAGATTATCCTCGGTATATCCGGTGACCATAATAATGGGCAGGAATTTGTTTGGACTGTTATTGCTGGTTCTGATTCTGCGCACAAATTCAATGCCGTCGATTCCATCCATTTTCCAGTCGAGAATGGCCAGATTGGCGTCGAAATTTTTCAAGATCTCGATTGCTTCGGCTCCGTCGCGCGATTCCTCGATACTGCCGACACCGACGGCTTCGAGAATCGTACGAACGAGCGTGCGAAAATGAGGGTTATCCTCAACGATCAGGATATTAATCTGGCTTACATCAAGGACGGTCATAACCTACCCTTAAGTCCGGTCGTATCTGAAGAAAGGGAACGAAATCCTGTCTTGGATTTTTCTAACGAATCGCCCCTTCCCTGTTACAGTTTCCCCGGCAAAAGCGGTTTCATTTTACTTAGGCACCGATCCTGAAACAACAGAAAGAAATCTTAATTTAATTATTCAACTCAAAGCCTTACTATAACTTGTTAAAGTGTAGAACATTACAACAGTCCGAGTTCACGCAGCTCTTCTTCCATCTCCGGCGGCGGACGGGTTTCGTTCAATTCGATGGGTTTTAAATCGGGCGGTGCCTTAACAGGATCAAAATAGCGCCACCCCTGAAATGGCCGGAATGTCCTTAATTCAGTGGCGATCAGCTTCGGGTCCAGGATTACCGCGCACGCGGGCCGCCCGTCTGATTTCACCGCCTTATCGAAACCGAGGATGGATTGGCGCACCCGGACGAACCCCCGGATTACCCAATAGAGGGAGCCGCCCGCAAGCACTTCGTCGGCACGTTTCGGGGCATGACGGGTAATATGATGCAGTCTTCCGCTTTTTCTCAGGCGCTCGGCTTGAAGGCCGGCGAGGTGATCGACATCTTCAACGCCGACGGCAAGCTTGATTAGATGAACCGTCATTGTCGGCTAATTCCGCCCGGTGTAGTCATGAAAGTGCCCGATCATTTGCGCCGCCGCCTCTTCAAGCTGTCCGGCGGGCACCACCTGGTGGACCAAGCCGATGCGATGGGCCTCGGCAGCGGAAAAACGTTCCCCGGTGATGAAATAGCGCCGCCCGCGACGTTGCCCGATGGCCGCAAGAATATAGGGGCTGATCACTCCCGGGATGATTCCGATCTTGACTTCCGGCAGGGCAAAATACGAATCTTCGGCCGCCACCGCCAAGTCGCTGGCTGCGACCAGCCCGAAACCGCTTCCCACGGTCGCGCCCCGAA
Source organism: Rhodospirillales bacterium (assembly GCA_029879665.1). Taxonomy (GTDB): domain Bacteria; phylum Pseudomonadota; class Alphaproteobacteria; order Rhodospirillales; family JAOUPW01; genus JAOUPW01. The sequence continues at coordinate 1,388 of JAOUPW010000522.1, forward strand.
CCATGGAAAGGGTCGGCTTGCCCAGGTTGGCGTAGACCTTCAGCATCTCCGCCAATTCGGCGACGTAATCGATATTTTCCTGCAAAGAAGAAACCGCCATACGCCGCACGGATTTCAAATCAGCACCAGCGGAAAAATGATCGCCCGCGCCGGTAACGACGATGGCGACAACCGCCGGGTCCCTGTCCAACCGATGGAATTCTTCCGTCAGGCCGTGGATCAATTCATCGTCAAGGGCGTTGCGGACTTCCGGCCGGTTTAGGGTCAGCCGGGCAATTCCGCGGTCGTCGGTATCCACCAACAGGGACTGCTCACTCATGGTTTTTTCGGTTTTTCCTTCTTCGCCCGTTCAGCGGTGGGATAGCCCGCCTCTTTCCAGGCACTGAAGCCACCTTCAAAATGGCAGACCGGTTCCAGCCCCATGGCTTGAGCCGTATCGGTGGCCAGCGCCGCCCGCCACCCCAAGGCACAGAAAAAAACAAAAGTTTTGCCGGACCCGAACACTTCTTTGTAATAGGGACTTTCCGGATCGATCCAGAATTCAAGCATGCCGCGCGGAGCATGCAGTGCCCCAGGGATGGTTCCTTCCCGATCCAGTTCGCGCACGTCGCGGATATCCACGAAAAGCGTATCTTCCCTGCCGTGCAGCGCCTTCGCCTCTTCGACCCGTATGGTTTTGATGCGGCTTTCCGCTTCCGCCACCAATTGCTTGCAACTTTTTTTCAGGGCCACACGTTTTCTCCTTCTACCAGTTATCGCCTCTGATCCATTTCTTCACCATCCACAGCCGATCTGAACCCCAGAACGGTTCCCCATCGACGATGAAGAAAGGTGATCCGCAAACGCCGCGTTCGATGGCCGCCGTCGTTTCCTTTTTCAGGCGTTCCTTGACCGCCGGTTCCTGGATGGCGGCGAAGACGTCCACAGCCACGCCGCCGGCGGCTTCGATGGCCCCGGTCAACGCCTCAGGCTTTGAGATATCCTTCCCTTCGCCGAAATAGGTACGAAAAGCGGCATGGGCAAAAATCTTGGCTTGTTCCGGGTCACGATCATCAAACCAATAAAAAACACGCGACGGCGCCAGCGCCGCGATCGGGAACGGATCGGGAAGAATCCAGGGCACCTGCATGCGTTC
>JAOUPW010000523.1 GCA_029879665.1 Rhodospirillales bacterium
TGCGGGTGCGCGCAAGATCCTTGACCGACGCCGGCTTATGATGGGCGATTTCGATCAGGGCTTCATCCCGGATAACCCGGTTGCGGGGAACGTCGCGTTTTAGCGCCTCTTCCTCGCGCCAGGCCGCCACCTCGCGCAGAATGGCGAGGAAGCGCGGCTTTGATCCTTTTGCCTTGATGCGGCGGAAGGCGTTTTTAGGGTCTACTGAATAGGTTTCCAGAGATGTCAGGACCGACATTTCTTCCTCAATCCATTTCTCCCGTCCCGAAGCCGATAATTTGTGGGTCAGTTTTTCATAAGCCGGGCGCAAATGGGTCACATCGGACAGCGCATAGTGGATCTGACGTTCGTTCAAGGGGCGGAGCGACCAGTCGGTGAAACGGGAGGACTTATCGATTTTGGCCTTGGTTGTTTTGGCGATCAGGGTTTCGTATCCCACTTGTTCGCCGAAGCCGCAGACCATGGCCGCGACCTGGGTGTCGAAGACGGGTTTGGGAAGACGCCCTTTGAGATGAAAGAAAATTTCCAGATCCTGACGTGCAGCGTGAAAGACTTTGAGAATCCTTTCATCGAAAAGAAGATCAAAGAGAGGGTTCATGTCGATTCCCGGCGCCAAAGCATCCACGGCGGCGGCTTCCTCGGGCCCGCCCACCTGCAACAGGCAAAGCTTCGGCCAGAAGGTCGATTCCCGCATGAATTCTGTATCAACGGTGAGAAACGAGGCGCCGGTTTGCCGTTGGCAGAAGGCTTCCAGCGTTTTGGTATCTGAAATCAGGCTCATAGGGGCTGTATACACGGGAATCAGGTACTTGCAACAGTGCTGATTGACTGGTCTTCCTTCGTGTCGGTCCACGGAGTAGATTCAGGCGATGGCGGATGACATTATCCTGTTGTGCGAAGCGGAAGAGGCGGCGGCGCTTGTTCCGGTCTTGTCCCGCGTTGCCCCCGACGCCGGCCCCGGTAACCACTTGTCCGTTGTTCACACCCTGGAAATGCTGAAAGACGCCGTTGGCGCCTCCAGCACGCGAAAACGGCTGATTGCATTCTGTACACCGGTGATCGTTCCGCTCGAGATCCTTCAGGCTGTGAATTGGCCAGCCTACAACTTCCATCCGGGTCCGCCTTCCTATCCCGGTATTTTTCCGTCCGTGTTCGCCATTTATAATCGCGCCGGGAAGTTTGGCGTCACCGCCCACGTCATGGCCGAAAATACAGACGACGGTCCCATTGTCGGCGTCGATTGGATGGACATGCCCGACGGAATCGATCGTCTGTCCCTGGACATGCAAAGTCATCGGATGATTCACAGCTTGTTTGCCCGCCTGGCACCGGAAATGGTCGCCGGAACCGAGCCTCTTGCGCACGATGACAAGATTGCCTGGGGTCCCAGGACCTACACGCGCAAGGATTTCGAGGCGCTCTTAGACGTTCCCGTCCAGACCAGCGCCGAGGAATTCGCCCTCCGGCTTCGGGCAGTCGGCGAGGGGCCGGACCACGCATTGACGGTGACCCTGCACGGCCGCCGCTTCCGTCTGGTGACGGAAGCGGGCGGGGTCGTGGTTAAGGGGGGAACCCGGATCGGTTGACCCTGATCGGCTGTATTAGTTCGGCGCGCCAGTCTTACTTGTGTCAGCCTTGCGCTTCCGAGGCGGCCAAGCGGCGCTGTTCGTAAACGATGGTCAGGGGCACGGCCAGGATCATCAGAACCTGCACGGTTACGCTTTCCACCGTCGGGTTGACGCCGATGTCCACCAGCCAGCCGGGCACCGCGCTCAGTTCCGTGAGGGACACCCATCCCATTTCCTGAAATTCCAGGATGCCCTGACCGGTGAATAGGAGGGCCAAGACATAGAGGAAGGCCGCGGTGGCGATGAAGAACGGCTTGAACGGCAGGCGCAGCGCCAGCTTGCGCACGGCCAGGAACACCGCGAGCAGGACGGCGGCGCCGGCGAGCAATCCGGCGATCAGCGATGGGGTCCAGCCGCCGCCTTTGATGGCGGTGGCCTGCAGGAACAGAATGGTTTCCGCCCCTTCGCGGTAGACGGCAAGAAAGGCCACCGATCCGAGCGCCCACATGTTGGTGTTGCTGACGGCGTTGCCGACCTTGTCGTGCAGGTATTTCTGCCAATTGGCGGCATCCCGTTTGAAAAACAGCCAGCCGCTCACATAGACCAGCACACCGGCGGCCAGCAGCATGGTCACGCTTTCGAGCAGGTCGTTGTGGTTGCCGCCGAAAAAATATTCGAAGATGACGGCGGTGATTCCGCTGGCGACCAAGGCCCAACCGGCGCCCCAGTACAGCACGCGGATCTTTTCCGTAAGACCGGTGCGGTTGAGATAGGCGGCCAGGGCGGCGATGATGAGCAGGGCTTCTGCGCCTTCCCGAATGAGGATCAGTGCCGACTCGGTGAATGTGACCGTATTCATGTTCGTTCCAGTGATACCAAGACGTTGTTATCAAGTGTATTTTTGAGTGGGCGCGAGTTCCTGTTGTGGGCTGCATACACACCTATCCACTTAA
>JAOUPW010000524.1 GCA_029879665.1 Rhodospirillales bacterium
GACGAGGTTTAAGATGGCGCAAATCGCCGCCGTCTCGGTGAAGGATCTGAGAGAACGGTCCGGCGCCGGCATGATGGACTGCAAGAAGGCGTTAACGGAGTGTGACGGCGATATCGAAGCCGCCGTGGACTGGTTGCGTAAAAAAGGCCTGTCGGCCGCCGCCAAGAAAGCCGGTCGCACGGCCTCGGAAGGGTTGATCGGTATTGCCACCAACGGAAAGTCCGGCGCCGTTGTCGAAGTCAACGCGGAAACGGATTTTGTCTCCCGGAATGAAAATTTTCAGGCGTTTGTAAAGTCGATCGCTGGAATAGTGCTTGAAAAGGGCGATGATCTGGAAAGCATTAAATCCGCTTCTTTCCCGGATACCGGCCGCACCGTTGAAGAAGAACTGACCCAAATGATCGCCACCATCGGCGAAAATATGAATCTGCGCCGGGCCCAAACGCTTAGCGTAAATGAAGGTGTGGTTACTTTTTATATGCACAACGCGCTGGCGCCAGGGCTAGGAAAGATTGGGGTTCTGGTGGCGTTGGAATCATCCGGAGATGCTGCAAAGCTTGAAGCCTTTGGCAAACAGCTTGCCATGCACATTGCCGCCGCTAATCCCCTGGCCGTATCCCGCGAGGGCGTGGATGCTTCTGACCTGGAACGGGAAAAAGACGTTCTCGCGGAACAGGCCCGCGCTTCCGGTAAACCTGAAGAAATCATCGGGAAGATGGTCGAAGGACGACTTCGCAAGTATTACGAGGAAGTCTGCCTGCTGGAGCAGGTTTGGGTCATCGATGGCGAAAGCAAGGTTGAAAAGGTCCTCGAAACGGTAGCCAAGGACGCGGGCGCTCCCGTCGCGATCAAGGCCTTTGTCCGTCTGGCGCTGGGCGAAGGTGTGGAAAAAAAGGAAGAGGATTTCGCCGCCGAAGTGGCTGCCGCCGCAGGGGCTTAGGGCGGAAAAAACCGGAGACCCGCCTTCGGCCCTTCGTGTATGATGTCACGGCTGAAACCCTAGGTGAGGTTGCGGATATAAGCGATTCAAGCCATATTTCGTGCGTCCCGGAAACAGAATGGAATTATAGTCGCCATGTCCCCCAAACCCAGGTACCGACGGGTCCTCCTCAAGTTGTCGGGCGAAGGATTGATGGGGGGCAAGGAATATGGCCTCGACCCTGTCACCCTGGAACGAATCGCCTGTGAAGTCGGCAGTGTTTGCGCACTCGGCGTCCAGGTGTGCCTGGTGATCGGCGGCGGCAATATCTTTCGGGGGGTTTCGGCGGCGGCTACCGGCATCGAGCGGACCAGCGCGGATTATATGGGTATGTTGGCGACCGTAATGAATGCCCTTGCCCTGCAAAGCGTCCTCGAATCCGAAGGGATTGAAACCCGGGTCCTGTCGGCTATCCCCATGGCGACTGTATGCGAGCCCTATATCCGCCGCCGGGCGGTCCGTCACATGGAAAAGGGGCGGGTGGTTATTTTTGCCGCCGGAACAGGAAACCCGTTTTTCACCACGGATACCGCTGCGGCCTTAAGGGCCGTTGAAATGGGATGTGACGCTCTTCTCAAGGGAACCCAGGTGGATGGGGTCTATAGCGCCGACCCGAAGCTGGACAAGTCGGCGGAACGCTTTGAAAAACTGAGTTATCAGGACGTTTTGGTTCGTGACCTGAAGGTCATGGATGCCTCGGCCATTGCCTTGGCCAGGGAAAACAAGGTTCCTATTCTCGTCTTTTCATTACACAATTCCGGGGCCTTTGCTGATGTGGTTGCCGGTAAGGGGTTATTTACTATCATCTCAGAGGGGGAGTGAACCGTGGGTGAACTGGATATCAAATCCCTGAAGGCGGATATCGCCCGCCGGATGGATGGGGCCGTCGAAGTGCTGCATCATGAATTTTCGGGGTTGCGGACGGGCCGGGCTTCGACCGGACTTCTTGAACCGGTGATGGTCAATGCCTATGGCTCGGATATGCCGATGAATCAGGTGGGTTCCATCAGTGCACCCGAACCCCGCCTGCTGACGGTTCAAGTCTGGGACAAGGGATTGATCAAAGCGGTCGAAAAAGCAATTCTGGAATCGGGTTTGGGATTGAATCCGGCGTCTGATGGTCAAACCGTTCGGATTCCCATCCCGCAGTTAACCGAGGAACGCAGGCAGGAATTGACGAAAATTGCCGGGAAATATGCGGAAGATGCGCGCGTCGCCATCCGGAATGTGCGGCGTCATGCCATGGACGAACTCAAGAATTCGGAAAAGGATGGTAAGATTTCAAAAGATGAGCATCGGGATTATGCCGAAGAAATACAGGAACTGACCGATAATCACATTAAGAAAATAGACGAAATTCTCGAACATAAAGATAAAGAGATCATGCAGGTTTGAAGATATGAAAGCTGCGTCACTTCAAAAAGGGGCAACGCCTCAGCCTCCGGTTCATGTCGCCATTATCATGGATGGAAATGGCCGTTGGGCACATGCGCGCAATTTGCCCCGGACGGAAGGCCACCGTCGCGGCGCGGACTCG
>JAOUPW010000525.1 GCA_029879665.1 Rhodospirillales bacterium
GTGAATTGCAGTTGCAATAATTCGCTCCGCGCCCGCGGGTTGAGGGAAGCCCCCACCAGCCCGGCGCGAACCAACGCCTGGGGTTCGGACGCAAATACGAAAGCAGTTTCGGTTTCGGCATAATACAAAGGTTTGATGCCGAAGGGATCGCGGGCAAGCACCAACTTTCCTTCACCGGGATCATAAATGGCGATGGCGTACATGCCGCGCAGATGAGAGACGAAATCCTGGCCGTGGCGCAAATACAAATGCAGCGGCGGTTCGCAATCGGATCGGGTGCGGAATTTCACGCCCGGCAGCGAGTCGCGAAGCTCGACATAATTGTAAATCTCGCCATTGGCGACGAGGGCGGCTTGCGATCCGTTGCGGGCTTCGGCCAGCAACGGCTGATCGCCGGTTTCCAGGTCGATGATGGAAAGGCGGGTGTGGGCCAGGCCGACGCCGTCTTTTACGTAACGGCCGCGTCCGTCAGGGCCGCGATGGGCCAGGGCATCGGTTAAACGTTCGAGGGAGGATTCATCCGGCGCCTGACCGTCCCGGGTCATGATGCCGGCAATGCCGCACATTATTTGTTGCCCGCAACCTGTTCGAAAAAGCGAAGATAGCTTTCGACAACCTTCTCTTCGGTATAATCCGCTTCATAGGATTTGCGCCCGGCATCGACGATGCGGTTTCGCAGGTCCGAATCCTGGCGCACCCGGCGAATGGCGGAGGCCAGCGCCTTGTCGTCTTCGACATCGACGAGAAGGCCGTTTTCCCCATCCCGGATCAGGGCCGCCGGGCCCTGGCTTTTGGAAGCGACCACCGGCACGTTATGGGCCCAGGCCTCGACAATGACGTTGCCCAGCGGTTCGTGACGGGACGGACAGGCAAACAAGTCGGCGGCCGCGAACAGGGCGGAGGTATCTTCGCGCCAACCGAGAAAGCGGACCCGGGGTTTGATGCCGGCCTTTTCCGCCATGGTTTCCAGTTTCTCACGCTCGGGCCCCTCGCCGGCCAGCCAAAGGTAGGCATCGGGCATCCTGGCCAGAGCCTTCAACAGAACATCATAAGCCTTGTTTTCATGCAGCCGTCCGAGCGCCAAAATCAGCGGAGCCTTTTCCGGCGTATACAAATCCTTGCGCCGGATCGGCGGCAGGTTTCCCTTGTCCACGAAGTTGGGCAGATAGTGAGCCTTTTCCTGGGGCCAGCCGGAATTGACGATGTAGTCAACGATATCCCGGGTATTGCCGATCAGGTGATCGCAGGCCTGATAGTATTTCAGATCGTAATATCCACCCAAGCGGGCGGCATGAACGAAATTTCCCTTGTTCCCTTTGGGAACCATGGAAGTCGCCCGGTTCATCCAGCTTAAAACCACATCGGGTTTGAACATCCTGATTTCACGCCTCAGGATCAGGGGCGTCAGAAAGTCCAGCTTGCCGCCGAAAGACAGCTCGACGGGATTGACGCCGCCATCGCGCAGCCGGGCGGCGCGGTCGGGGTTTTTGCGGATCACCACATGCTGATGGAGTCCCCGGCGCCGAAGCGCCAGAACCAGCCGGGTAAAGAACGCTTCCGCACCGCCGTATTCGGCGCCTGCCATGGTCTGAAAAACCCTCATGTCAGGGGATCAACCTTTCAAATTTTGTTGCCGCCTCGGGCCAACCCCAGGCGCGTTGGCGATGGAGCGCCTCTTCGTGAAAGCGCCGCCATAGATCGTCGCTGTTAAGAAGGGAACAGGCGGAATCGGCAAACGCTTCATCGGAAGCGGCAACATACCCGGTTACACCGTCGATTACTCTTTCTTTCACCGATCCCAGATTCTGTACCACGGCCGGAACGCCCAAGGCCTGCGCCTCGCCCACAGCGAGACAAAACGTTTCATTCAGATCCCCACGGTAAAGCATGACCCGGCTGGCACGCAACTCTTCGATCAGCTGCGGTTTGGCAACGGGGCCGCGCAGACGAACTCCTTCGCCGGACATGGACTGGGCGCGCTCGAGAATCGATCCCATGGCCTGGGCCTTGGCGTCGCCGACGCTGCCGTAGGTGGCGGCGCCGGAAAAAATATGCAGTTCCGCTCCCGGCGCGCGGGGCCGGATTCGTTCCGCCCACAGATCGAGAAGCCAGTCCAGCGATCGTAGCGGATTGGAGGTAAAGACCGCGCGCGGCGCCGGCGGAACCTTGATCGGTTCGCCATGACGGAACATCTCCGGGATGCCGTAGGGAATCACGATTCTGCCGCCGTCGGGCGCCCAGCGGGGATAGGTGGTGGCGTGATAGTCGCCGATGAAAACAATTTGCGGCTTCACCCGCCACAACTTTGAAAGATAACGCCACTTGAGCAGGTACTGGGCTGGATTATGGATCCAGAACACCGTCCGCCCGGCCTCCGGCATGAGGGGAATGAGCCTGTCGCCCCGGTTGGCGATATAAAGGTCGGCATGTTCGGGCATGCCGCCATAGGGACGATCGGTGTGAATCGGGCGCCAATCGACACCATTATGGGTCATCGCCTGCGCGCA
>JAOUPW010000526.1 GCA_029879665.1 Rhodospirillales bacterium
AATGCAGCAGGGAAACCTTGCCCCTCAATGCGCCACGCATAGCCAGCCACATAATCAGTTCCACGCCTTCCGCACCTGCAAGTTCGAGCAATTCCGTATTCGTATACTTAGTCAACTCTTCAGGCTCATTCACTATTTTTTCCATGAACATGACGTCGAACTTCTTGTTAATGAACCCAGCCCGTTCGCCCTGAAGCTGATGCGACATGCCGCCAGTGCCGAAGATGACAATTTTTTGATCTTCGCCGTAGGACTCCAGCGCCCGCCCCAGGGACAATCCCAGCTTGTAACAGCGAAGGGCACTAGGGAGGGGATGCTGCACGGTGTTGACCACCACCGGAACCACCTTGACCGGCCAAGGCTTGGTGTGATCCCACATCAGCGACATGGGGATCATCATACCGTGATCGACAATCATTTCCTGACAGATGGTGATGTCGAATTCGTCGGCGATCAGGGATTCAATAATATGCCAGGAAAGTTCCGGGTCGCCCTGAACCTTGGGCAGCACCGGGATGCCCCAGCCTTCATCCACATTCACATATTCGGGCGCGGCGCCGATGGCGAAGGTTGGGATCTGGTCGAGAAAAAAGTTGAGGCCGTGGTCGTTATAAACAATAACTGCGACATCCGGCTTTTCCTTTTCCAGCCAGTCATGCACCGGATGATAGCCGTCGAAAAACGGTTTCCAATAAGGGTCCTGGTATTTGTTGTTGGCCATGGCGTTACCGATCGCCGGAATGTGCGAGGTGGTGACGCCGCCGATTACCTTTGCCATTTCAATCCTCCGCCGCCGCCAAAAGTTTCGCCTTGAATTCCTCGACGGTGACGCCGCTCATCTGGGCGCCGACGTCCTGCACGCTGAGATGGGTGATGCCTGCGAGTTTGGCCAGATAATAGATATTGCCGCCAAGCTGGAGCAGTTTCAAAATATCCCGCTTCAACACCGCGTCACGCTGTTCGTCCGATAGCCCGAATTTGTTGCAGTAGGCAGCCTCGTCGCGGGAAAATTCATCCCGGTTATCGCCGCTGTTGAACGACATGCACATTTTGTTAAGGGAATAGCCCATCAGGGACCGCCGCCCGTTAAAAACATACGTACCGGGAATTTTTTCGTAGTCGTGTTCCGTCCAGGCCATGACGCATCCTTCCTTTCCGCTTATATCCCTTCGCCAAACAAAAACTTCGGGACCCGGAATGTCTCAGTTTCCATTGATGCTCGTAAGGGTAGGAATACCTTACACGGATAAGAATATGAGATTCCAGAGAGTAAGAAAAATGAATAATAGAAATTTTTCATATTCAGACCGTCAATCCCGAAGATTTCAAGACCGGGTACCCATAATGAAGAAGCCACGATCCGGGGGGATCGTGGCTTCTTGCACATGCAGGAATGCGAACGATCAGCCGTTCACGGCAATACCGGCTTCCTTGAAGTATTTGATTGACCCGGGGTGATAAGGCACCGAGATCTTGGGCGCCATTTTCTTCATGTTCGCCCCGTTGAAGGCACCGAAACTCTTGGCCAGCTCGTCTTTGTTCTCCGCGATCGCCTTGGTCACCCGGTAAGCCAGTTCATCCGAAACCTTGTCACTGGTCAGCATCATCCAGGGAATCTCAATGATATTCTTCTTCGAATCCAAACCGGGGAATTTTTTGTTCGGACCCATGCTGATGATTGTCGCCGCCGGCAGAAACTTCTGGAAGCGCTTGAACGCGTCCGGAGAGGTATCCAGGCTGACGTAGGTAATGCCGCCACGAGAGCGGAGCTGACTGCTGACCTTGTGCGAAGCACCGGAACCTAGGCTAATCAGCGTAATGTCCGCCTTGTCTTCGCCCAAGGATGCCATGCCCTTGACGAAACTGGAAACGGGAACCTTTTTAAAATCGTCATAGGTGAGACCGCCGTTGGCGAGTGCGCCGGCAATGTAATAGGGAATAATGGTCGATGCGGTGTATTCGGAAGCGATCCGCAGATTCCCCTTATGCTTGGCCAGGTCCTGTATGGTTTCAATGCCCTTGTCCTTGGCAACCATCAGGCCGGTGCGAAGGGGAAACATCATACCGATGAGACGAAGGCCGGCGTTTTCCTTGCCCTTGAACGTTCCCTCTCCATGAAAGGCAAAGGTCGCCTCCACGGCATTGGAATAACCGAAGTGCATTTCACCTTTGTTGATTAGGGGAATGTATGCGGTAACACCGGCCTGGGGCTGGGTCCGCGCTTTAATACCCATCTTGGTGTTGAGGAGTTTCGCAACAACGGCACCGGTTTTAAACCCGAGGCTGCCCTGCTGGCCGGTGGCAACACCGATAATTTCCTGCGCCTGGGCGGTTTGCACGAAACCCAAACCCACGACCAGGGTAATAAGAAGTTTTAAGGCTTTCATTGACTCTCTCCTGTTGTTCCAATCAATCCGCATAATATTTTAAAGCACTAATATAATGCGCTCACTGTAGAGATTTTTCCCGAAGACGAAACGTAAAAAATTCCCGGCCCAAGTAGCC
>JAOUPW010000034.1 GCA_029879665.1 Rhodospirillales bacterium
GGTTTTTCCTCGGCGACGGCGGAAAGGATCGCGGCAAGATGATAGATGGCGCCGATTTCGTGGCGGCGCAAAACCTCGCGCAGTTCGTGGGGATCGCTGCAATCCAGGTGCTCGAACGGCCCCTGCCCGGCGCCGCCGGTGAAAGGCACGCTGCGGATATCGGAAGCCACCACCCGTTCGGCGCCGTAGCGTTCCCTCAGCGCGGGCACGAGTTCCGAGCCAATCTGTCCCAGGGCTCCCGTGACTAGGATTTTCCGCATACCGGCCTCCGGAGTACGGCGATCGCCAGGGAATATATTAGCACGCCTTGGGGGGCGCGCGCGAAGCCCGCAAACCTTACTCTAAGCCAGTCGAATCCAAAACCGCCGCCGCAGGCAATCTATATCAATAAAGGGTTTCATGCGCCGCCAGCGCCGCCATGTTCACCATGTCGGCGACCGTGGCGCCCATGGGCACGATCTGCGCCGGCTTGGAAAGCCCCATCAGCAAGGGCCCGATCACCGTGGCCTCGCCCAGTTCGTCCATCAACTTGGTGGAAATCTGCGCCGAGTGCAGCCCCGGCATGATCAGCACGTTGGCCGGCCCGGTCAGGCGGCAGAAGGGGTAAAGCTCCATCAGCTCGGCGCTCAACGCCACGTCGATGCCCATCTCGCCGTCGTATTCAAAGGAAACCGGGCGGCCGTCGAGAATATTCACGGCCTCGCGGATGGTTTCCGACCTGGAGAGTTGCGGGTTGCCGAAATTGGCGAAGGAAACCAGCGCCACCCGGGGTTCATGGCCCATCTTGCGCGCCACCGCCGCCGCCTGGGTCGCGATATCGGCAAGCTGTTTCGGGTTGGGCAGTTCGTGCACGGCGCTGTCCGCAATGAACAAGGTCTTGCCCCGCGCCAGCATCATGGAAAGGCCGAACACGGTTTCGCCGTGGCGGGGGTCGAGCACCCGGGAAATTTCAGCCAAGGCGACATGATAATTGCGGGTCAGCCCGGTAAGCATGGCATCGGCGTCACCGTGTTCAACCATGCAGGCGGCGAACACGTTGCGGTCCTGGTTGACCATGCGCTGGCAATCTCGGTAGAGCACGCCCTTGCGCTGCAACCGTTCGTACAGAAAATCCATGTAGCCCTCGGTCGCGGTGCTGAGCTTGGCGTTGTGGATTTCCAGGGTCTCGGCACCGGGCAGGCCGAGCTCCTCCATTTTCTGTTTTACCCTGTCTTCCCGCGCGATCAGGATCGGCGTGCCGTAGCCGGCGTTGCGGAAGGCAACCGCGGCGCGGATGCTTTTTTCTTCTTCCCCTTCGGCGAAGACCACCCGGCGCGGCCGGCTGCGCACGTCTTCGAAAATGGCCTGCAAGCTGCCGGCGGTGGGGTCGAGCCTAGCCGAAAGCTGGGCGGCGTAGGTGTCCATGTCGATCACCGGTTTGCGGGCGACACCGGAATCCATGGCCGCCTTGGCCACCGCCAAAGGCACCGCCGAAATCAGGCGCGGGTCGAACGGCGCCGGGATGATGTAATCGGGGCCGTATTTAAGGTGCTTGCCGGCATACGCTGCAGCGACTTCGTCGGGCACGTCTTCACGGGCGAGTTCGGCCAGGGCATGGGCGGCGGCGATTTTCATGTCTTCGTTGATGGTGGTCGCGCGCACGTCGAGCGCGCCCCGGAAAATATAGGGAAAGCCGAGCACATTGTTGACCTGGTTGGGGTAATCCGACCGGCCGGTGGCGATGATCGCGTCCGGGCGCACCGCCTTGGCGTCTTCCGGGGTGATTTCCGGATCGGGATTGGCCATGGCGAAAATGATCGGCTGCTTGCCCATGGATTTGACCATGTCCTGGCTGACCGCGTCCTTGACCGAAAGGCCGATGAAAACGTCGCAGCCTTCCATGGCTTCGGCCAGGGTGCGGGTTTCGGTCCTGACCGCGTGCGCCGATTTCCACTGGTTCATGTGTTCTTCGCGGCCCTGATAGATCACGCCCTTGGTGTCGCACATGATCAGATTGTCATGGGACGCGCCCAGGGCCTTGATCAGTTCGGCGCAGGCGATCGCCGCGGAGCCGGCGCCGTTGACCACGAAGCGCGCGCTTTTGATGTCGCGCCCGGTTAGGTCCAGGGCATTGATGATGCCGGCGGCGGTGATGATCGCGGTGCCGTGCTGGTCGTCATGGAAAACCGGAATGTCCATCAATTCGCGCAGCCGCTGTTCAATAATGAAACATTCCGGCGCCTTGATGTCTTCCAGGTTGATGCCGCCGAAAGTGGCGCCCAGATGTTTGACGCAATTGACGAACTCATCCACGTCCCGGGTGCTGACCTCCAGGTCGATGCCGTCGAGATCGGCGAAGCGCTTGAACAGAACGGCCTTGCCTTCCATCACCGGTTTGGCCGCCAGCGCGCCAAGGTCGCCGAGGCCCAGGACCGCGCTGCCGTTGGAAATGATCGCCACCAGATTCCCCTTGGCGGTGTAATCGTAGGCCAGCGACGGGTCGCGCTGGATTTCCAGGCAGGGCGCGGCGACGCCCGGAGAATAGGCCAGCGACAGGTCGTGCTGGGTGGTCAGCGGCTTGGTGGCGTGAATCTCGATTTTTCCCGGCCGTCCGCTGGCGTGCATGACCAGGGATTCCTGGTCCAGATCGTGAAACGGTTTTTTATCCATGGTGCCGCCCTTCCGCGAGGTGGCCTGTTTCGCGCAGGCTCACAAGTTTGATGACTGAATATTATATGGTATGCGCAACCCGATTATGCATCGGCTCCGGGGTCATGAATATGAATGTTGTGGCCGCCGTTTTGGGCGAGCACCGAAATCGCCCTGTCTTCCGCCGCCTTGTCCGGCGTCCGGACCCAGAGGATGACGCCGCCGGCGGCCAGGGAACGGGCAAAATCTTCCGTGTGCGGCTTGGCCATGACCTCGCCGAGAACTTCCTTGGCGGCGATGCCGGCGGTCGCCGCACCGATCACGGCGGCCAGGCTGGACGCGACGGGGCCGCCGACGAGAAGGATGGCGCCGGCGGCGACCAGGGAGCCTTCGTATTTCAGCTCGCCGACCAGGGCGACCAGCGCGTCCTTCCACGGCGTTCCCGGGGTGCCGGCGGCATCCAGGGATTCATGGGACGACAGCACGCTGAGGTCGGCGCGCTCGAACCCGGAGCCGAGCAATCCCTCGACGGCTTTCTCGAAGGACGGGCGGTCGGCGAACAGGCTGACGGCTTCACGGACAGTACGGGGGGAGGCATTGGGCACGGGCGTTATCCTTATGTCGAAGGTCTTGGTATTCAGGTGTCCAGGTTATTCAGGCGTTCTCAAGCCGAGGTATATTTTTTTCTATCCCCAGTATACCCCGCCATTGTGCCCCAAGGGAGGCGGTGAATCCTAGCCCGAAGGCATGGAAGAAAAGACGGCAGGTGTGTTAAGGTTTTCCGCACCTGCCGGAAACCTGAAAGCTGCCCGTGACCGATCCCGTCCCAAACCCAACGCTTGATCCGCATGAAGGCGCCGCCGGACCCGTTCCCGGCTCGCCGCCGGACAGCGAAGTCTCCGCAAAATCCGCCGAAACAGGTAAATCCACAGGAAAAAACAAGGAAAAAAACAAATCCACCGAGGTCACCCCGATGATGGCCCAGTACCTGGCCATCAAAAAGGAATGCCCGGACGGCCTGCTGTTTTACCGCATGGGGGATTTTTACGAGCTGTTTTTCGAGGACGCGGTCCAGGCATCGGCAGCCCTGGACATCACCCTGACCAAACGGGGCAAACATCTGGGCGACGACATTCCCATGTGCGGGGTGCCGGTCCACAGCCACGAAAGCTATCTTTCCCGCCTGATCCGCAAAGGTTTCAAGGTCGCGGTCTGCGAACAGACGGAAAATCCGGCGGAAGCCAAGAAGCGCGGCGCCAAGTCCGTGGTCCGGCGCGCGGTCGCCCGTCTGATCACGCCGGGAACGCTCACCGAGGACACCCTGCTGGATGCCCGGCGCAACAATTTTCTCGTCGCCCTGGCGGAAGCTTCCGGCAGCCTGGGTCTGGCCTGGCTCGAAATGTCCACCGGCGGCTTTCAGGCCCAACCGGTCACCGTGGCTACCCTGCCGGCGGCGCTGGCCCGGCTTAATCCCGGAGAAATCCTGCTGTCCGACACGTTAACCGGCAAGCCCCATTTGTTCGAAGCGCTGCGCGATTGGAAGGATGTGCTCAGCCCCCTGCCGGCCAGCCGTTTTGACAGCGACAACGGCGGCCGCCGGCTGGAAACCCTTTACGGGGTCAAGACCCTGGACGCCTTCGGTGCCTTCAGCCGCGCCGAAAGGGCCGCCGCCGGCGCCCTGGTGGATTACGTGGAACTGACCCAAAACGGGACCCTCCCGCGCATCGCGCGGCTCACCCGGCTGGAATCGGGCCAGGTGATGGAAATCGACGCCGCCACCCGGCGCAACCTGGAACTGACGGAAACCCTCGGCGGCGAACGGAAGGGCAGCCTACTCGCGGTGATCGACCGCTCGGTGACCGGCGCCGGCGCGCGCCTGCTATCCCGGTGGTTGTCGGCGCCGTTGAACGATCCCAAACCCATCGACCGGCGCCTGGACATGGTGCAGTTCTTCGCTGACGGTGAACGGCTGCTGGACGATATGCGGGCCTTGCTTCGCCGCGTGCCGGATATGGAACGGGCGCTGACGCGGCTCACCGTCGGCCGGGGCGGGCCCCGGGATCTGGCGGCGGTGCGGGACGGCCTGGCGCTCACCGCCGAGGCGCGGGCCGTGCTGGAACGGCAATCCGGCGCGCCACCTGAAGGAATAAATGATTTAAATCAAAGGCTTGGGCGCCACACGGAAGTGGTTGAACGGCTCAGCCGGGCGTTGGCCGACGAACTTCCCGTGCTCAGCCGCGACGGCGGATTCATCGCCAAGGGCTACGCGCCCGAGCTGGATGAATTCCGCCAGCTGCGCGACGAAAGCCGCCGCCTGATCGCCGCCCTGCAAAGTCGTTACGTAACCGAAACCGGAATCGCGCCGCTGAAAATCCGCCACAACAATGTGCTCGGGTATTTTATCGAAGTGCCCTTGAAGCAGGCGGACAAGATGCCGCTGAACGCCGACGGACCCTTTATCCATCGCCAGACCCTGGCCGGCGTGATGCGCTATTCCACCGTCGAGCTGGGCGAACTGGAAAGCCGCATCGCCAAGGCCGGGGCCCAGACTCTGGCTTTGGAGCTGAAACTGTTTGAGGACCTGGTCGGCGAGGTCACCGGCCGCGCCGACGCCGTCGCCGAGGCGGCCGCGGCCATGGCCGGGTTGGATGCCGCCGCCGGCCTTGCCCGTCTGGCGCTCGACCGGCGTTACGTGCGCCCGGTGTTGAACGACGGTAACGGGCTGGTCATCCGGGGCGGGCGCCATCCGGTGGTCGAGGCGGCGCTGGAAGAAACCAACGCCGGCGCCTTCGTCGCCAACGATTGCTCACTGGGCGGTGAAGGTGAGGACGAAAGGGATTCATCCGGCCGGCTGTGGCTGCTGACCGGGCCCAACATGGCCGGCAAAAGCACGTTTTTACGCCAGAACGCGCTGATCGCGGTGATGGCCCAGATGGGCTCGTACGTGCCCGCGGACTCCGCCCGCATTGGCGTGGTCGACCGGTTGTTTTCCCGGGTCGGTGCCGCCGACGACCTGGCGCGCGGGCGCTCCACCTTCATGGTTGAGATGGTGGAAACGGCGGCCATCCTCAACCAGGCGGGGCCGAAGGCGCTGGTCATCCTGGACGAAATCGGACGCGGCACCGCCACTTTCGACGGCCTGTCCATCGCCTGGTCGGTGATCGAACACCTGCACGAAGTCAACCGATGCCGGGCGCTGTTCGCCACCCACTATCACGAACTGACGGCGCTCAGCACCAAGCTCGCCGGTCTTTCGTGTCACGCAATGCGGGTCAAGGAATGGCAGGGCGACGTGGTCTTCCTGCACGAAGTCGGCCCGGGGGCGGCGGACCGCTCCTACGGCATCCACGTGGGTCAACTGGCGGGGCTGCCGGAAGGGGTCATCGCCCGGGCCGAACAGATCTTGAAAACCCTGGAACAGGGCGAACAGTTTTCGTCCCTGACCCGTCTGGCCGACGACCTGCCGCTGTTTTCCCACGCCCCGGCGAAGGGGAGCGTCACCGCCCACCAGATTCCATCGGAAGTGGAAGCGGCGTTAAGCGCCGTCCACGCGGACGAACTCAGCCCCCGCGAGGCGCTGGAGCTGGTCTATCGACTCAAGGGGTTGCTCAAAAAAGAAGATTAGGCGGGCCGCCAGCCTTCGCCCGGGTCCGCTTCCATCACCTGCCCGGCGCCGATGAAGCGTTTGAGCAGCAGGAGGGCGCAGGCATGGGCCTCCGGCCCGCCGTGGCTGGCGCAGGCGAAGGCCAGCACCACCGGGCGCAGGCCGGCTTCGAACAAATCGACGGCGGATTTCAGGATGCAGTTGTCGGTGGCGATCCCGGCCAGATGAACGGTGGCGATGTTATTTAGTTTCAGATTCGAAACGAATTTGGGCGTGACACAGGTGTAGGTGGATTTGTCAATAATTTCAGCGTCCTGCCGAGGGGCGAAGGCCAGCCCGGCGTCTTCCGAGCCGGGCGCGAAGCGGTCCCAGTGCAACCATTTCCGGTGGGCCGAGCCTTCGGGATTGACGAACCGGGTGGCGGTGACGCGATCGAACCGGCCCTGCAGATCCTCGATCCGGGCCGGGATCTGACCGGTCCACTGATTGATAAAGCCTTTCTGAACGTCGATAGCGACCAGCAGGGAATGGCTCATGAGGTGCTCCTGGGGTTTCTCCGGGGCGGTCACCCTTAAAATTTTCCGGCAACGGGATCTTCACCGGTGCTTATATATTAAGGGATACGGAAAGGATTAGTATAAGCCCATGGTTTCCCGCATTCCCAAACCCCGCGCCATCATCGACCGTAAGGCGCTGACCGTCCGCCTCGAGGAACTGGCGGGATGGTCCGGCTATTCGGCCAAGACCCAGGGCGAATTTCTGGAAATCTTCAAGGATTCCCTGTTTCAGGGCCGCGCCGAAATCCGCCGCCGCTTCGAGCAGGACGGCGTGCGCGGGCCCGAGGTTATCCATACCTACGCTTTTCTCATCGACCAGATGATCCGCACCATGCACGACTTCGCCGAAAGTTATGTCTATCCCCTGTCCAACCCGACCGAAGGCGAACGGCTGACGATCATCGCCACCGGCGGCTACGGCCGCGGCGAGCTGGCGCCGTTCTCGGATATCGACCTGATGTTCCTGCTGCCCTACAAGCAGACGGCGCACACCGAACAGGTGGTCGAATTCATGCTCTATCTGCTCTGGGATCTGGGCCTCAAGGTCGGTCACGCGACGCGCTCCATCGAAGACAGCATCCGTTTGGCCCGCGAAGACATCACCATCCGCACCAGCCTGCTTGAAGCCCGCTGGCTGTGGGGCGACCATGCGCTTTATAAAAAATTTGAAAAACGGTTCTATAACGAAGTCGTGGTCGGTACCGGGCGTATGTTCGTCGAGGCCAAGCTTGCCGAGCGCGACCAGCGCCACGAACGCATGGGCGATACCCGTTATGTGCTTGAACCCAACATCAAGGAAGGCAAGGGCGGCCTGCGCGACCTGCAAACCCTGTTTTGGATCGCCAAGTACCTCTATCAGGTACGCGACATGAACGAACTGGTTGAGCATGGCATCCTGACCAAGGCCGACGTCCGAAAATTCGCCAAGGCGGAAAACTTTCTTTGGACCGTGCGCTGTCATCTGCACTATCTCGCGGACAGGCCTGAAGAACGGCTGAGCTTCAACGTCCAAACCGAAATCGGCGAACGCATGAACTATACCGATCATGCCGGCTCGCGCGGCGTCGAGCGTTTCATGAAACACTATTTCCTGATCGCCAAAGATGTCGGCAACCTGACCCGGGTTCTGTGCGCGGTTCTCGAAGAAGATCAGAAAGCCAAGAAAATTCGCTTCAACCTGCCCGGATTTCCTTTCCTTAAAAAGAACGTCGAAGGATTCCGCATCGACAGCGGCAGGGTTACGGTTTTGAACGACGACGATTTCAAAAACGAACCGAGAAAATTGATCGGAATTTTTCATGCCGCGCAAATGCAAGACATGGATATTCACCCGGCGGCCCAGCGGCTGGTGACGCAAAACCTGCCTCTGATTGATAAATCCCTGCGCGCCGACGCCGACGCCAACAGGATGTTCATGGAGATTTTGACGTCGGACAAAAATCCGGAACGGGCGCTTCGCCTGCTTAACGAAGCCGGCGTCTTCGGCCGTTTCATGACCGACTTCGGCCGCGTCATCGCCCAGATGCAATACGACATGTATCATTTCTATACGGTCGACGAACACACCATCCGCGCCATCGGCATCCTGCACCGCATCGAAAAAGGCAGCCTCAAGGAAGACCATCCCGTTTCCAGCGCCGTGATCGGCGAAGTGCAATCCAGGCGCGCCCTGTATCTGTCGGTTCTTCTTCACGACATCGCCAAGGGCCGGGGCGGCGACCATTCCGAACTGGGAGCTAAGGTCGCGCTCAAATACGGCCCCCGGTTCGGCCTCAATGACTGGGAAACGGAAACCGTATCCTGGCTGGTGCTGCATCATCTGCGGATGAGCGACACCGCGTTCAAGCGCGACCTGGATGACCCTAAAACCGTATCCGATTTTGTTGAAATTGTGCAGTCGCCGGAACGTCTGCGCATGCTGCTGATTCTGACCGTTGCCGACATCCGCGCCGTCGGCCCTGCAGTGTGGAATGCCTGGAAGGCAACTTTGCTGCGCGAACTTTATTACCGCTCCATGGAAATCATGACCGGCGGCCTTCCCGCCGAACGCCGTGACGCCCGGGTCGAGCGGGCTCGGGCCGCCTTGCGCGAAAAACTTTCCGGCTGGACGGAAGACGAAATCGCCGCCCACCTTGCGCGCGGCTATGC
Source organism: Rhodospirillales bacterium (assembly GCA_029879665.1). Lineage (GTDB taxonomy): Bacteria > Pseudomonadota > Alphaproteobacteria > Rhodospirillales > JAOUPW01 > JAOUPW01. The sequence goes on from JAOUPW010000034.1 coordinate 8,938, forward strand.
CGAATACTGGCTCAGTTACGATACCGCCACTCATCTGCTGCACGCCAAGCTGATCGCCGAGGCCGAGGGCAAGGGCCTCGACCTGCACATGGAATTCCACGCCGACCCCAGCCGCGACGCAACCGAAGTCATTATCTACACGCCCGATCACCCGGGCCTCTTTACCCGCATCGCCGGCGCCATGTCGTTGGCCGGCGCCTCGATCGTCGACGCCAAGATCGTAACCCTGACCAACGGCATGGCGCTGGATACCTTCCGCATCCAGAACCCGGACGGAAGCGCGTTCGCCGAGGCCCGGAAGCTGGAACGGCTGAAAGAAAAAATCGGCGCCGCGCTGGCGGGTAAACTGGATCCGGTGCGGGAACTGAAAAAGGTTCAGGCTCAGGCACTGCCCAGCCGCACCCGGGTTTTCAAGGTACCGCCCCGGGTTCTGATCGATAACAAGGCCAGCGCCACCCATACGGTAATCGAAATCAACGGCCGTGACCGTCCCGGCCTGCTTCGCGATTTGACGGCGGCGCTGACCGGGCTCGGCCTGCAGATCGCCTCGGCGCATATTTCCACCTATGGCGAGCGGGTGGTCGACGTTTTTTACGTCAAGGATGTGTTCGGCCTGAAGGCGGATCAGGAAAATAAGAAACAGGAAATCGAAGCCCGCCTGCTGGCGGCGATCACGCGCGACGCCGAAGCCGC
>JAOUPW010000527.1 GCA_029879665.1 Rhodospirillales bacterium
AGGCCATAGGGCCCGAAATCGGCGCCCGGGTTGACCGCCTGCTTCGAGGTGTTGAACAGCAGGCAGCCGCCGGTGCCCTGGGCCCGCATGACGCGCACCGCGTTCTGGGCGACCGTTTGATGGGCGAAAAAATTGAGCTCGAAGCTTTCGCGCAGCACCTTGTCATCGACCGTGCCGATTTCGCCCTGCCAGGCGGCACCGGCGTTGGACACCACGATGTCGACGCCGCCGAAAGTTTCGCACACCTGATCGAACGCGGCCCGCACGGCTTTCGCATCGGTGACGTCGCAGCCAAGGGCCAGCCCGCCCAAGGGCTTGGCGATTTGCGCCGCCGCCTTGGCGTCCCGGTCGAGCACCGCTACCGCCGCGCCTTTGGCGGCGAAGGCCGCCGCCGTCGCCGCGCCGATGCCCGAACCGCCGCCGGTGACCAGCGCCACTTGGCCCGCCAACGGCGGTGGCGTCCCACGGCCCAGCTTGGCCTGTTCCAACGACCAGTATTCGATCTCGAAGGTGTCCCGTTCGCCGATCACCTTGTAGGTGCCGATGGATTCCGCGTCCGTGATCACACCGACGTTGGTTTCCGCCAGGTCGGCGGCGATTGCCGCGGCCTTGGCGTTGCTTCCCAATCCGAACAGTCCGACGCCGGGGACCAGAATCATGCGCGGCATGGGGTCCAGTTCGGTTTTCTTGTCCTTCAACCGCGCATTGTTGCGTTTGAAATAAGCATGGTAGCTTGTTTCATAGGCTGCCAGCGCCTTGGCCGCCCCCCGGGCGAACCCGTCCAGGTCGCCCGCCACCGGCGCCGGCACGATCAGGGGCTTTTGCTTGGTGCGGATGACGTGATCGGGCGTCGCCGTGCCCTGCGTCGCATAGCGCTTGAGGTCGCGGCCATTGACGAAGGCGCGGATGGCCGGGCCGGCGCGGAAATCCAGCACCATGGGCCGGCGTTCGCCTTCGTCCCCGCCGGGGAGCGCGGTAAGGCCGCGCAGGATTGGGGCGATCTCGGCGGCGGCGGCGGGCTTTTTCGGCAGCGCCGCGACGGCGAAGACCTTTTTCCGGCCCCGGGACAATCTCTTTTCCGCACTGCTCACCCAGCGGATCATGCGCCCATAGGACTCCTTCGCCGTCTCGCCGAAGGTGAAGATACCGTGCTTCAGGAGAATCAATCCTTCCACGTCCGGATTTCTTTCGAACACCTGAAAGGCTTTTTTAGCCAGGGCGAAACCGGGCATGATGTAGGGCACGTAGACCATGCGATCGCCGAACACCTCGCGGCAGATTTTTTCGCCTTCGGGCTGGTCGGTCAGGGCCAACACCGCATCGGCATGGGTGTGATCGATGAATTTATGCGGCAGGAAAGCGTGCAGCAGGGTTTCAACGGAAGGATTGGGCGCGGAACTGTCGAGCAGATTGGTGCGCTGGGCGTTGACCATATCCTCGTCGGAAAGCGCGCGCAGCTTGATCAGTTGGCGCAAGGGGTCCAGGCGCACGGCGGGATGGCCGGCGGGTTCGATGGTGCCCAGGTCCCAGCCCGAGCCCTTGACGCACAGCACCTCCGTCTGCGCGCCCAGAACGTCGGCCATGCGGGTTTTGACCGAAGTATTGCCGCCGCCGTGCAGCACCAGCCGGGGCTCGCCGCCCAGCAGCCGGGCCGAATAAGTGCGCAAGGCAAGATCGGCGTTGACGCCCTGTTTCTTATAGTTGGCGACGGCTGAATTCGCGTCCTTGTCGGACCAAAGGTTTTTCATGCTTTCCCTATTCGCCTCTAGCCGCCGTAAAATACGTTTTCGCCCAGGTCCCCCATGGCCAGGATGGCGTTATCGGGGCGGCCGTCGGGAGCCTTGCGCAGGTGCGCGTCCACCACTTCGCCGATAACCACGTGGTGATCGCCCACTTCGGCGATCTGCACGACCTTGCATTCAACGCTGGCCGGCGTGGATTCCAGGATCGGTGCGCCGGTGGAACCGGGATGGAACGGTTCACCGGAAATTTTCTCGCCTTCCACCTCGCCCGGCTTGAAAAAAGCGAAGGCCATGCCCTGCTGATCCTTGCCCAGCATATTGAGCGCGAAGTGGCCGGCCTTTTTCAACACCCCGTAGGTGACGGAATCGGTCTTGACCCCCACCACCACCAGCGGCGGCGCGAACGACGTCTGCGTCACGAAGTTGACGGTGGCGGCAGCCACCTCGTCGCCGTCCTTGGCGGTCAGCACGTAGATCCCGTAGGGGATCATGCGGAGCGTGGTTTTCTTGGCGTCGGCGTCCATGGATCGTTTTCTCCTTTAAAATATTTAAGCGTGTTCCGGATATAGCCCCTGCAGCCCCGCAGCGGAAGCCTCGCACACGCCGCGTTCGGTGATCAGGCCGGAGACCAGGCGCGCCGGGGTCACGTCGAAGGCGTAATTTGCCGCCGGGCTGCCGTCAGGCGTAAGCGTCACCGTTTCAACGTCGCCGCCGGAGGTGCGGCCCGTGATGCGGGTGACCTCGCTT
>JAOUPW010000528.1 GCA_029879665.1 Rhodospirillales bacterium
TTGTCGGAAATATTCCCCCGTAACCGGAATATTCCTCTGGAACTGATCAACCAGTTGCAGACGAAAAAGGAAATCACCAACGTGATCGATATGGTCTATCGCCACGGTGGCCAGAAAGAAACGGTTATCTTTGCCGACCGCATGATGGGTCTTGGTTTTTCATACGCCTGCAAGGCCGGCATCTCCTTCGGCAAGGACGATCTGATCATTCCGGAAGCCAAGGTAAAGCTGGTCGGTGACACGGAAGCCCGGGTCAAGGAATACGAACAGCAGTATCTCGATGGCCTGATTACCCAAGGCGAGAAATACAATAAGGTCGTCGACGCATGGTCCCATTGTACGGATCAGGTTGCCGATGAAATGATGAAGCGGATCTCGACTCCCGCCAAGGGAGAACCGGTTAACTCCGTTTATATGATGGCCCATTCCGGCGCCCGCGGTTCGGCGGCTCAGATGAAGCAGTTGGCCGGTATGCGCGGTCTGATGGCCAAACCGTCCGGGGAAATTATCGAAACACCGATTATTTCCAACTTCAAGGAAGGCCTGACCGTGCTGGAGTATTTCAACTCCACCCACGGCGCCCGTAAGGGGCTGGCCGATACGGCGCTCAAGACTGCCAACTCCGGTTATTTGACCCGCCGTCTGGTCGATGTCGCGCAGGATTGCATCATCGTTGAATATGACTGCAAAACTAAATTGGGCGTGACTGTCCGTGCCGAAGTTGAGGGGGGTGAAGTGATCTCGCCCCTGTCGGAACGGATCATCGGCCGTAGTGCCTCCGAAAAAATCGTTGATGCTGAAGGCAAGACCCTTGTCAAACCCGGCCAGATGATTGTGGAAGAGGATATTGCCGCGATCGAGGCCGCCAATATCGAGGAAGTCAAGATCAGGTCGGTGCTGACGTGTGAAACGAAATCCGGCACTTGCGCTACTTGTTACGGACGCGATCTTGCCCGGGGCACACCGGTAAATCTGGGGGAAGCGGTTGGCGTCATTGCCGCCCAATCCATCGGTGAACCGGGCACCCAGTTGACCATGCGAACCTTCCATATCGGTGGGGCCGCCCAGCGTGGGACCGAACAGTCCAAGGTCGAAGCCTCCATCGACGGTATGATTTCCCTGCGCAACTGCAACACGGTTAAGGACAGCTCTGGGATTCATGTCCTAATGTCCCGCAATACCGAGCTGGCGATCATTGATGAAAGAGGCCGGGAACGGGCCCGTCACCGAATTCCTTACGGTGCCAAGCTGTTTGTCAAGGACAAGGCCAAGGTCAAGTTCGGGGAGAAGCTGGCGGAATGGGATCCCTACACGCTTCCCATTATTACGGAAAAACCCGGAATCGTGAGCTACATGGATCTGATCGAAGGCCTGTCGATGGTCGAGCAGATGGATGAAACCACGGGTATCGCCAGCAAGGTGGTGATCGACTGGCGTCAACAACCCCGGGGTGCGGATATCAAACCGCGAATTACCCTGCGTGACAAAAAGGGCGAAGTGGTGACCTTGGAGACCGGCATCGAGGCTCGCTATTTCCTGTCGGTGGATGCGATTCTGTCGGTTGAGCCCGGACAGGAAGTCCATGCCGGCGACGTTTTGGCCAGAATTCCCAGGGAATCCGCCAAAACCCGCGATATTACTGGTGGTCTGCCCCGGGTTGCGGAACTGTTCGAGGCCCGCAAGCCCAAGGACTACGCGATTATCAGTGAAATCGCCGGCCGGGTCGAATTCGGCAAGGATTACAAATCCAAACGCCGGATTGTGGTCGTTCCGGTTAATGAAAAAGAAGAGCCTTGCGAATACCTGATTCCCAAGGGCAAACACATCAGCGTACAGGAAGGGGACTTTGTCGAGGTCGGCGACGCCCTGATGGATGGCAATCCCGTGCCTCACGATATCCTGCGGGTTCTGGGTGTCGAAGCCCTGGCCCAGTACCTGATCAAGGAAGTTCAGGATGTCTATCGTCTCCAGGGCGTGAAAATCAACGACAAGCATATCGAGGTCATTGCCCGCCAGATGCTCCAGAAAGTGGAGATCACCGAGGCCGGTGACACCACCTACCTGGTGGGCGAGTTGGTGGACCGGATGGAGTACGAAGGGGTCAATGCCAAGGTCAAGGAAGAAGGCGGCAAAAAGGCTGACGGTCTGCCGGTTCTTCAGGGAATTACCAAGGCCAGTCTGCAAACCCAGTCCTTTATCTCTGCGGCCTCCTTCCAGGAAACCACCCGGGTTCTGACTGAAGCCGCTGTGTCCGGAAAGGAAGATAACTTGTTGGGACTCAAGGAAAATGTCATTGTCGGCCGCCTTATTCCGGCGGGTACCGGCAGTGTCATGAACCGTCTCCGGGAAGTGGCTTCGGACCGGGATTCCGAGCAGGCGGAATTGGCGGTAAAAGAACAGGAAAAGCTGTCGGTCGAGATGCCGGTCGAGGTTCTGGTGGAAGAGTCTCCTGCCGCCGGAACCGAGTAGAACGAGTGGAAT
>JAOUPW010000529.1 GCA_029879665.1 Rhodospirillales bacterium
TTGCTTTAAGCTTATTATTGAAACTTGTAGGGCGGGTACAGCCAGGATCATCGGGGTCAAACGTCAAACGTAACTTTGGCTTAAACCGCCCCTCCAGTTCTCCAATTTTGTTTTTATGCCTTTTCCAAAGCATGTATGGAGAAGCGAAGAAAAACAGAAAAAAGAACCAAACACCTAAAAATGCGAGAATAAATTCCCCCGCACCATCCTTAAAACTCAGCGGTATAAAAAACGCTGTTATAATTGCAGCGCCTAACGCCACCAGAGCGCCACCAATCACCGTGGCCTCCTCATGCCGCCGCCATGTGTCGTAAGCGGCGGACAGACACTCCCAAAGAAATGTTCTGTATCTAATATCCATACCCAATTCTGCCCCCACAACCCGGAGTCGCAAAGCTTCGATTTTTCTGCATATCTAGATGTAGTATGGGGTAAATGGGCACATACGTCTAGGGGATAAACGCGCAATTTGTTACGTTTCCTGAAAAATAACTAAAACCATTTCACCCCCACGTCAGGGTTGATTTATGCTTTCGCCACCGGCGGAAATTCAACCGCTTAGGGGCATTCCAGTAACGTTTATAGATTATGAGTCACGCTCTCGTTCGCATTGGCTCCCTTTGGTGCGCCTATCCTGACAAAGATAGTCAATGCGCCTTGATCGTGTCTCTACCCTGCTCCAATGTCCGCTTTCCACCTTAAATCGAAAGTTTTTAAGCACCGTCAATTATGTCTGCTTATGACCGATACTGTTGATAAAGTCGGGCTTGATTGTGTTTTTAGATTGTGATTCCGTTTTTCTGATGGTTTTCAGGAGGGCGGAACGATGATGGGGCGTTTGGCGAGCGATCAGGGCAAGTTTTTCTATGATTTCAGCCTTGAGGATCATGTTCCCGGGGATCATCTTCTGCGGCGGATCGCCGGGGTTCTCGATCTGGGCTGGCTCCACGCCGAACTATCTCCGTTCTATAGCCATACGGGCCGTCCCTCGGTTGATCCGGAACTGATGATCCGGATGCTTCTGGTGGGCTACTGCTTCGGTATCCGCTCGGAACGGCGGCTGTGTGATGAGGTTCATCTCAATCTAGCCTACCGCTGGTTCTGCCGGCTGGGGCTGGAGGACCGGGTGCCGGATCATTCGACGTTTTCCTTGAACCGGCATGGTCGCTTCCGTGAGGCGCGGGTCTTGCGCTCGGTGTTTGAGGAAGTGGTCCGCCGCTGCATGGGGGCTGGCCTTGTCGGCGGCGAGGGCTTTGCCATCGATGCCTCGGTGATGGAGGCCGACGCCAGCCGTTACAAGGGCGTGCCGGGCACCGACGAGATCGACTGGTCCGAACCCCGTTATGACACCCGCGCGGCGCGGGAATATCTGGACGCGCTCGATCCCGAGCCCAATCCGGCCCGCAAGACGCCGAAAGTGATCTCCATATCCGATCCTTGTTCTGCCTGGACGGCCAAGGCCAACAAGCGGGTACAGTTCGGCTATGGGCTCAACTATTTGATCGACAACAAACATGCGGTGATCGTTGACGCCGAGGCGACACCGGCCCGGACCTACGATGAAGTGGTGGCCACCAAGACCATGATTGACCGCACCAACAAACGCTTTGGCTTGAAGCCCCGCCGCCTTGCGGCGGACACCGCCTATGGCACCGGCAAGAGCCTGGCTTGGTTGATGGAACAAGGCATCGAACCGCACATCCCGGTCTGGGACAGGAGCAAGCGCAAGGACGGCACGTTCAGCCGCGCTGACTTCACCTATTATCCCGAGCGTGATGTCTATCTTTGCCCGAATGGCAAGACCCTCAAGACCACGGGCAAGGTTCTATCCGACAACACGCTCCGTTATCTGGCCAGCACCCACGACTGCGGCGTCTGCCCGATGAAAGCCCGGTGCTGCCCGAATATGTCGTTTCGCAGAATTCCGCGTGATGTTAATGAATATGCCCGCGATTACGCCCGGTCTTTGGCCGCTACGGAACCGTTCGAGACCTCCCGTCGCGAACGCAAGAAAGTGGAGATGCTGTTCGCCCACCTCAAGCGCCACATGGGCTTCGAGCGCCTCAGGCTCAGGGGGTTCTCCGGCGCCAATGACGAGTTCCTCTTGGCGGCAACTGTTCAGAACCTGAGACGCCTGGCCAAACTCGCCGCTATACCACCGCCACCCATCCCGAAAGCAGTGTGATCGCCATGCCGGAACGCCAAAAATACTGACCAAAAAGACAAAAACTGCCCCGGCATCAACCGGAGGCGGGAGCAAAAGTCCGCTATGAGAAAAAGCGGACATCGAACTCCGTCTCCGACCGACTTTATCAACGGTATCGATCCATAGCGGACATGCTGATTTTAAAAAATGGCGCAAACAGAGTACCCAAATGGGCGCGGGGAACTACCTGTGCAGTGTTTCATTTTACAACAAAATTCTGTAAGTGCTAGCGACTTGTCTTCCAATGCAACAAGATGTTATTAAAATTCAACGG
>JAOUPW010000530.1 GCA_029879665.1 Rhodospirillales bacterium
AATGACCGTTTTTGACGATTTTCCCAACCCGGTGCGGGGACGAAGAAAAATTCTGGGGTTCCGCCGACTTCACAATCCCGTCAAAGAACGAACGAAATGGTTGCGCCAATGCTTCAGGCATGGATCATGACGGCAATCGTCATCCCCCCCCCAACATAAGCAACGGAGATGCTCACCATGACCACCAAACCCACCGCCGGCGGCGTCATGCCGGCCATTGAAATCCCCCTTGTCGGCGGCGGCACGGCCCAGCTTGGCGGCAAGCCCGACGGCTGGCGTCTGGTTGTTGTTTACCGGGGCCTGCACTGCCCCCTCTGCAAGAAATACCTGAAGAAACTTGATGAACTGCGCAACAAATTCGAGGCCATCAATGTTTCCGTCCTTGCCGTTTCCGGCGATCCCCAGGAAAAGGCCGAGGAACAGAAATCCGAACAAAACCTGGGAATACCTATTGCTTACGGCCTCAGCCAGGATCAGATGCGGACCCTGGGGATTTACATTTCCAATCCCCGTTCCCCGCAGGAAACCGACCAGCCTTTTCCCGAACCGGCGATCTTCGCCGTCAACCCGGACGGCAACATTCAGGTCGTGGATATGTCCAACGCGCCCTTTTCCCGGCCTGATCTGGAAGGGATTCTGAACGGCCTGACCTTCATCCAGAACAATGACTATCCCGTGCGGGGCACAGCCGGATAGACGGCGTCTGGATTATTTGCTGGAAACACCAAAGATATCGGCGAGGAAGGTCTGCCCCAGGCGGATGCCTTCCTCGTCGATACCGTGACCGAGGCCGGGACGGATAAAGGAATCCACCATCACCCCGGCGCCTTCCAGGCCCTCGACCGCAGCGGGCAGTGAATCGACCGGCAAAATCTCGTCGGCGTCGCCGTGAATCAGACGCACCGGCGGTTTCGACTTGATTTCTTCTTTCAATAGTTCCCCGCCTACCAGCATTCCGGAATATCCGAGAATTCCCGCCAGCGTTCGTTCCCGGCGCAGGCCGACGTGAAGCGACATCATGGTACCTTGGGAAAATCCGATCAGCGCCATCTGCGCATCGTCCAGGCCATGGGCGCCAAGCAGGGTATCGAGAAACCGGTCCACAATCGGCGCTGCGGATCGCACCCCGGTGAGCCGGGTTTCGGGTCTGAAGTCCTGGATGCTGAACCATTGATAGCCGAACGGCGCCATGTCGAAGGAATAGGGTGCGTTGGGAGAAACGAACAGGGCTTCGGGAAGAACCTGCTGGAAATAGGGGGCAAGACCGATCAGGTCATTGCCGTCGGCACCGACCCCGTGTAACAGAACGACAAGTTGTTTCGGCGCCCCGCCGGAAGCGGGCGGCAGGGCCGGGCCCTGGAGGATGGGAAGATCGGACATTGAAAATCCTTGAACTAAGTTGAATTTAGACCGGAAGGCTGCCAGATGGTTTGTTGCAGAAGTCCTACCCGATCAACCGTGTTAATGTCACGCCATGAATCATGAAGTCACCCGTTTCGCCCCCAGCCCCACCGGGTTCCTGCATTTGGGCCATGCCCACGCCGCCTTGTTCGCGGCTAAACTGGCTGAGGATACAGGAGGACGGTTCCTGCTTCGTATCGAAGATATTGACCGGGGGCGCTGCCGGACGGAATACGAAGACGCCATCTTCGAGGACCTCCGCTGGCTGGGCTTAAACTGGGTGGAACCCGTGTGGCGTCAATCCGAACACATGACCGATTACGCCCGGGCCCTTGAACGGCTCGAGTCAGACGGTCTTGTCTATCCCTGTTTTTGTACGCGCAAGGAAATCCAGGCGGAAATCAAGAACGCCGTTCATGCGCCGCACGGCCCCGACGGGTTTCTCTATCCCGGCACTTGCAGAGGATTGAGCAAATCGGAGCGCGAAAACCGGATCGGCGAAGGAACTGCTTTCGCCCTTCGGCTGGATACCGTCCGCGCCCTGCGCCGGGCCGAAGCCGCCAACGGGGGGCCTCTCGGTTGGACCGACCGGGCGGGCGGACGCCAGAAATGCGATCCGACCATGTTCGGCGACGTGGTGCTGGCGCGCAAGGACACCCCCACCAGTTACCATCTGTCGGTGACCCTTGACGATCATGCCCAGGGCGTGTCCCTGGTGACTCGAGGTAAGGATCTTTTCCCCGCCACTCATATTCAACGGATTCTGCAGGCTCTCCTTGACCTCGACGTGCCCGAATATCACCACCACGAATTGTTGTGTGACCCCACCGGACGGCGCTACGCCAAACGCGATCAGGCGCACAGTCTGCGGGCGCTGAAAAACGCGGGCGTCACACCAGGGAACGTTCGGGCGATGGCCGGGTTCGGGAATGAGCAGCCCTAAAGGGTACCATTGATGGCGTAGCCGAGAATCTTCACCACCTGCTGCGGCGTTTCGGCAACAGCCATGGCGGCGCCGTCCACTTCCTTGAGCGCATGGGTAATGTCGGGACTGTGGAGCGTAATCATCGGCTTGCCC
>JAOUPW010000035.1 GCA_029879665.1 Rhodospirillales bacterium
CCATTGACAAGCCGGGAACAATCGCCTTCTTTGGCGTTCCCATGCTTATACTTTTCCTAATTGTTTTCATTGATCTGGTTGGCTTCGGGCTAATAATTCCGCTGCTGCCGTTCTATGCCGAATATTTCCAGGCCTCGCCCTTCGTGGTCGGGCTGGTAATGGCCACCTATTCCCTGACCCAGTTTATCGCCGCCCCCCTATGGGGCCGGGCCTCCGACCGCATCGGCCGGCGCCCGATTCTGCTGGTCAGCCTGGCCGGCGCGGCGTTGTCCTATGTCTGGCTCGGCTTCGCCGACAGCCTCGCCATGCTGTTCGCCGCCCGCGCCTTCGGCGGCATCATGGCCGGCAACCTGTCGGCGGCCTTCGCCTACATCGCCGACATCACGACGCCTGAAAACCGGGCCAAGGGGATGGGGATGATCGGCGCCGCCTTCGGCCTCGGCTTCATCGCCGGGCCGGCCATTGGCGGTATTCTTGCCGGACCCGACCCCATCAACGCCGATTTCCAGACTCCGGCCTTCGCCGCCGCCGGGCTGTCGGCTGCCGCCTTCGCCCTCGCCCTGGCCATTCTCAAGGAATCCCTGTCGCCGGAAATCCGCGCCCGCCTCGCCGCCAAGCCGTCGCAGACCCGCTGGGCCCAGCTCCGGGCCGCCCTCGGCCGTCCCGGGGTCGGACTCTTCCTGGCCATCAGCTTTCTCGCCACCTTCGTCTTTGCGGGCATGGAAACCACCTTCGCCATGTGGTCACGGCGACAGTTCGGCTGGGGGCCGGAACAGAACGGCTACCTGTTCGCCAGCGTCGGCCTGCTGAGCGCGGCGGTGCAGGGTGGGCTGATTGGGCGGCTGGCCCGGCGTTTCGGTGAGAAGAACCTGGTCCTCCAGGGAGCGGCGGCACTGGCGGCGGGGTTGTTCCTGGTTCCCTTTTCCACCAACCTCTGGATTTTAGCGGTCGCCATGATCCTGCTGGGCTACGGTTTCAGCATCATGATGCCGTCGCTCAACAGCCTGATCTCCCTTCAGGTCGGCGAGGAAGAACAGGGCGGCGTCATGGGGGTGGCGCGGTCGGTTACCATTATGGCCCGCGTCGTCGGGCCAGCCTGGGCCGGATTTCTGTTTTTCGCCCTGGGCAAAGAATGGCCGTACCTGGGCGGCGCTGCGGTGATGATCGGGGTTCTGTTTCTCGGTTTGAAGGCGCGATGGAGTTTCGCTAAGGCAAACTAAAGGGCTGGCCGGTGGCGTTACTGAGTTCGCTGCCTAGAATGTCCGTCAATTTTTCCCCGCCCCGGGTGGAGATCCACGCCTGCCCGGTTTCGTCATAATCGAAATGGGCCGCGCCGCTGAACGGCGACGACAACCAGATCTGGCGCATGGGAGCATGCTTGTTGATCACGTACTGGGCGCCCGTTTCCAGCTCGATGGTCAGAATTCCGCTTTCCAGATCCACCTCCAGATAATCGCCGAGGACATCCTCAATGGCCTCCATGAAGTCGTGAAGGGCCTTGTCGGCGCGGGTTTCAAAGGAGGAAGTCTGGTCCACCATATCCAATTATCCTTTTGTTTTTAGGTCTTTTTTCATTTCACCCCCCGGATGCCAAGAAGGAGCCTTGTGCCCGGGCCTATGCTTGGGTATATAGAGCGCCCGATCGCCGGAGCAAAGACATGAAAAAAGAAATTCACCCCGATTACCATTCCATCAACGTCGAAATGACCGATGGCACCACCTTCCAGACTCGCTCCACCTGGGGCAAGGAAGGCGATACCCTGAAGCTGGAAATCGACCCCAAGACCCATCCCGCCTGGACCGGCGTGCACCGTCTGCTCGACAGCGGCGGCCGCCTCGCCAAATTCCAGAAACGGTTCAAGGGGTTCGGCCTCAAGGAGTAATTCTCCAGGCCCCCCTGAACCCACTTTGGCCAACTTGGGCCAATTGGTTCGGTATTACCAAAGGCGCCCTGCATCAGCAGCGCGCCTTTTTCATTTCCCCCTCCCATTTCCTCCCCTTGCACGGGTCCGGCCGCGAACCTAAATCAGGGCCGATGACGGATGCCGCATCGTTCGGGTCCAGCCATCGCAAACGAAACCGGGTCCGGCTGAGCCAAGCGGGCCCTTAATCCATGTAGCTTCTATAGGAGAATATGGTTATGCGTATGATTGATTTTTCCCCCCTGTTCCGTTCCACCGTCGGTTTCGACCGCATGCAGAGCATGCTGGAATCCGCCGCCCGCACCAGTTCCCAGGACCAGGGCTACCCCCCCTATAACATTGAGGCGCTGAACGAAGACGCCTATAGGATCACCATGGCCGTGGCCGGGTTTTCCGAGAAGGATCTCGACATCACCGTCAACCAAAACACCCTTGAAGTTTCCGGTCGCCTGGAAAAGGACGATAGCAAAAACGCCGCCTATCTTTTCCACGGACTGGCGTCCCGCGATTTCAAGCGCAGTTTCAAGCTTGCCGATCACATCAAGGTGGTAAACGCGGCCCTGGCCGACGGCCTGCTGCACATAGACCTGGCGCGCGAAATCCCTGAGGAAATGAAACCGCGCAAGATTGCCATTTCAAGTGGCCCGGCAGTCAAGACCCTCAAGCAGAAAGCCGCCTGACGGCCTCCGTCTTCCCGCATACAAAGGCGCGCAGGCATCCCCTGCGCGCCTTTTTTCCGCCCCCGGGAAACCTTCTGGCCGGCTCCGGACCTCCCCTTGTACAGAAATGGGCCTTCTTATGCCTCTCTCGAAGGGTTGGAATTCTTTACAATATGTTAGAATATCTCTGTGTTTCATTGGAGTTACGCGTAAGTAAAACTCCCGGCCAGAACGCAACCAGAGGGACGCATGTCGGACGAAGGGCATATCATTTCCTATGAGCTATCCACCCTCAAGGATGGGCGCTGGGAGATTCATGCCACCTTTCCCGAGGACAAAAAAAACGAAGCGCTCGCGGAAGCAAAATCCTTCGAGGGATTATTCCATGTCCAGGCCGTCCGGCTGGTCATGGACACCTACAACCACCAAGACGGCGAGAGCAACGAATTCGTCGTCTATCAGACCCCCAAGGATAAGATAAAACAGCTCAACAAACCTTCTCCGCGCGCACCGCAGCCCGCAACCAAGGCTAAGGGAAAAGAACCGGCGCGCAAACCCGCCCCCGCGCCTGAGCGCTCCAGTTCAAAAAAAGTCCGCTATGTAACTCAACAGGGAAGCACGCCGACCTTCTTCGGCTTCGTCAAGATCGTCATCGTCATGCTGGCCAGTATTGCCGCCGCCCTGGTTTTCACCTGGCTGACCTGGATGGTGCTCAGCACGCTTGAAAACATGGGCATCAGCATGCAGGGGATAAATCAGGATATCGTCCTGTTCTGCATGTTCGTATTTGGTTTTTTCATCACCGCCATCCCGCTGGCGAAATCCGTCGTTTCCCAGGAAGACATATCGACCACGGTCAGCCGCGTCGTCATTGAACCCGAAACGCCTCCCGCCCCTTCCGACAACGACGCGGTCGAAGTAGACGTCGAACCCGACCCGCCGGTCGAGGAAGAGGAAGAGGAACCCCAAGCGCCAGAACTGGAAGAAGAGGAAGAACTCGCCGAACTGGATGACACCGGCGAAGCGCAAAAAATCTTCATGATGAAATTTCTCGGCGAGGAATTACAGGAAGTCCAGGGCAGCGGCAGCAATCTGGACGGTTATAACAGGTTCGGCGTCAACCTGTTCCTCGCCGGAGCGGTGGAATCCTTAGCCCAAAGCCAGGGGCTGAACAAGGAAGCCGTTAGCCGGATTCTTTACGAATGCGTTTTTATTCTTGGCTTCAAGGAAGATATCGCCAAATCGTTTGCCAACAGGTACGACCAGTACCTTCTTGAAGGCGTTCATTACGTTCATATTTTTCAATCCGGCCGCACATCCATGGCCGGATACCTTGAAGACCCGGTGACAGCGCCCAAGCATCTCGCCGCCGCCCTGAAGGAATGGAACAAGCCACGGAAAGAAGAAGAAGAAAAAAAGGGCCCAATCACGGTGCTGTTTACCGATCTGGTTGGATCCACCTCTTTGACCCAGACCCGGGGCGACCACGCCGCCCAGGAAATCGTCCGAGTCCACAACCGCATCGTGCGCAGTGCCTTGCTGAACTTCAGAGGCAAGGAAGTCAAACATACGGGGGACGGCATCATGGCCTCGTTCACTGCGACATCGGATGCGGTGGAATCCTCCATCACCATTCAGAATTCCGTGAAAGAACACAACCTGACCCATCCCGAGGACACCTTGAGCGTCCGCATCGGCATCAACGCCGGCGAGCCCATTGCCGAAGACGACGACCTGTTCGGAACCACCGTTCAATTGGCGGCGCGCCTATGCGACAAAGCCGAACCCGATCAAATTCTGGTCAGTGATATCGTTCACGGCATCTGTGCCGGCCGGAACTTCCATTTCATCAATCGAGGCCGGGCGGAACTGAAAGGATTTAAGGGGACCGTGCAGATGCACGAAACTCTCTGGGATCCAGCCAGGATTATGGAATTCACCGCCCAAAACCTTGAAGCGGAAGCCTCGGAAAAAGCCCTGGCGGAGGCGGAAGCGAGCCAACCAGGAGAGGAAACCGCCCAAATTTCCGAACAGGCCTCTCCGGAGGGTGAACCCCAAGACACCGCCGCAACGCCCGTGCCTCCGCCCGGAACCGAGGCGGGAGCCGCCGCCGAGCCCGGCGAATCCGGCACCGCTTCCGAAAATCCCACTCCGGCGGCCCCGGATTCTTCATCTCAGCCCTCCCTTGGCGAAATTTCGTCTCCAGCCTTCGTGTCTACGCCAAGAGAATAAGGCCTTTTCCGGCGTCTTCCCGATCAAATATCCAAATGGGCATAAAATACGCCCGAATCTATTGACGTCTATCAAGGCGGCGCCGGGCTGACGGTGAGCATAATCGATCATGATCGAATCTGAACCCCGCGCACCCGTCGCTGGCGATATTCCCGTTTTATGGCAGAATGGCGCGCCATGCATCGACTTGCGCGGAATCGACGAACCGCCCAGGCCGCTGATCGCGATTATTGAATTGATCGAGCGTCCCGACACCGGCGACGAGGTCCGCGTCATCATGGACCGCGACCCCATTCACCTGTACCCCGAACTCATGGAGCGCGGCTGGTCCTGGCATAAAGAGTTCATCGGAAGCCGCGACCTGCGCCTGACCCTCACCCGCGACCCCCCAGGCACCCCGGGAAGCGGTCCATGACTTTTTCCGGCACCATCCTCATGGGAGCTCAAGCCAGACTTCTCGATCCAACCATCCCATACCGCTATTTCGCCGCCGCCCTGGGGTTTCATGTTCTGCTTTGGGGGTTGATCGCGATCTTTCCCGGCGACGTCGCCGTTTTCGCCGGCGGCCCCGGGCCGGCGCTGGCGGCGCTGCACAGCCTGACCCTGGGCGTGCTGACGATGACGGCCATGGGAGCATCCCTGCAGATGCTGCCGGTGGCAACCGGGATTCCGTTACGCAGCACCCGGTCCGCCCGCGTTGTTTCCTGGTTCTTCATCCCCGGCACCGTAATCTTGATTTGGGGCATGGCGGAAAGCGAGCATATTGCCATGGCGCTGGGCGGATTTGGCGTCACCATCGGCTTGGTTGTTTTCCTCGTCCTCATCACCGAGGTTCTGTGGCGCGCCCGCGCCTTCAAGCCCCTGGCCCGTTTCGGTCTGACCGCGATGAGCGCGCTCGTGCTCGCCCTCGCCCTCGGTCTTGTTTTGATTATGGACAACGATCACGGTTTCCTCGACGACCGGATTGCCGTGATATCGATACATGTGATTTTCGCCGGATTTGGGTTCATGGGAATGCTGGCGCTTGGTTTCAGCCATCTTCTGATACCGTTGTTCGCGCTCAGCGAAGGGGTGCCGACGGGCGAAAGCGGCGCCGCCTTCGCGTTTTCCATGCTGGGTCTGGCGGCCGGCATCGTTGGAATTTATTACGGACTGCCGGTCCTGGCGGCCGCCGGCGCGCTGGCCGGACTGTTCGCCGCCGCCCTGCATGTGCGCGCCATGCGCCGCTGCCTGGCCAACGGCATGCGCAAGAACCTGGGTGTCGCGGGAAAACTCATGCGCGTCGGTTGGGGATTTCTGATCCTCGGCCTGATCACCGCGCTGCTCACGGCGACCGGGTTCGGCGGCACGCATGGGCCGCGCCTGTTCGTCTTTTTCGCGCTGTTCGGATGGCTGCTGACGTTTCTTCTCGGCGTGTTGCAGCGTATCATTCCATTTCTCGGTTCCATGAACGCCGCCCGCGCCGGCGCCAGCGCGCCCCGGCCGAGCGAACTGGCGCCGGATAACCTGCTCAACGCCCAGGCCCTGCTCCACGCCCTGGCTCTGATCCTGACCGGTGCCGGGATCGCAATGGAAGCCGCCCTGCCGGTTCGTGCCGGCGGCATCGTCGGCCTGCTCGGTGCGATGATCTACGCTGTTTTTGCATTCCGCGTCTGGTGGATGATTCACGGCCGCCCACGCGCCACCATCAAAAAGGAAAGACCCTGACCATGTTCGATCTCAAACTTGGAATTCTCCGCACCCTGCACGAAGAACACGTTGCCATGCTTGGCGTACTCGAGCGGCTCGAAGCCCTGCTCGCCGCCAACCGCCCGAACACCCCGCCGGATACCTCCCGGGCGGAAACCGCCAGCCTGCTCGCCGACGTCGCCACCGCCCTCGGCGGTGACGTCACCCACCATTACGAATTCGAGGAAACCCACCTGTTTCCCCGCTTCACTGAATTCGCAGATCCCGGAATCCCCAATATGCTGCGCCAGGAACACGAGATCATCCGCCCCCTGGCCGGACGCCTGAACGCGCTAATCCGCGAAGCCAAGGACTCCGGCTTCAGCGCCGAGGCCTGGGCCGAATTCCACGCCACCGCGGCAGAGGCCGTGGAACGCGAGATCTTCCATATTCAAAAAGAGGAAATGGGGTTTCTCCCGGCCCTTGACCAGATTCTCGAGGAAGACGAAGACGGCCCGCTGCAAATGGCGTATGTGGAGATAAAAGGCGGCTGAGCACGGGAGCCGAACCCGACCAGAACCCGGCCATTGCCAGCCGATGGAATCGGTCTGTATCCTGAGCGGCGTTGTTGAAATGCTCCGTTTGAAGGTCGTCCGTGATAACAAATATCGGAACCGTGGAACGAATCGTTCGGGTTATCGTAGGCATTGCGATCCTTTCCCTGCTGTTCATTCTGGACGGCAGTTCCCGCTGGTGGGGACTGTTCGGCTTGGTTCCCATTTTGACGGGGGCGACCGGGTATTGCCCGCCCTTTCATTTGCTGGGCTTCAGCACCACCAAGAAAAAGAGCAAGGATGTTTAATATTCTTTCCTTCATGATTGAATGGACCGTCCGCCTGACGCCGGCGGCGGCGCTGTTTTCCCTTTTCTTCGTAATGGAAGCGGACCTGCGTGGGCTTGGCGTACTGGGCTTGCTGCCCTTGATCTTCGCCTTCCGGGACGATTGTCCGGCATGCTCCCTGCGCAAGCACCCCGGCGCCAAGGGTCCCGGCTGGCAGTCCTGGCCCGGGCATTGAGCCCGGGGATAATATGAGGGCATTATGTTCGGGAATTTAACAGGATATAATTAAGCGCATTAAGCCCGCAGGCTTGTCCGGGAACGGAGAATGTCATGAAGCGTGCAATTCAAACCTTTGCCGCAGCGACACTTGCAACGTTGGCGCTAGCCCCATCCGCCGGTGCCGAAACCTATAAATCCGAACATTACACCCTTCGCGCGGTTACCGTCGCCCGCGGTCTGGAATATCCCTGGGGGCTCGCCTTCCTGCCCGACGGCGGGATGATTGTCACCGAACGGGAAGGCCGAATCCGTCTGGTGGCGAAGGACGGCAAACTGTCGCCGCCGCTGGAAAACGTTCCCAAGGTGTACGACTCGGGTCAGGGCGGCATGCTCGACATCGCCCTCGGCCCCGACTTTCCGCGCGATCAAACGATATATTTTTCCTACGCCGAGCCCGGTTCCGGGGGGGCCGGGACGGCGGTGGCCCGCGCCCGCCTTGATCGGGCGGAAAATCATTTGACCAATCTTAAGGTCATCTTCCGCCAGCAGCCCAAGACCACGGGCGGGCGGCATTTCGGCTCGCGCCTGGTGTTCGCCCGCGACGGTAAACTGTTCATCACCGTCGGCGAACGTGGAGAACGGGATCGCGCCCAGGATTTCTCCATCAACCGGGGTCAAGTGATTCGCATCAACAGCGATGGTTCCATCCCCGCCGACAACCCCTTCGTCGGCAAGACCGGATACCGCCCGGAGGTGTGGTCCTACGGCCACCGCAATCCGCAAGGCGCGGCGCTGCATCCGGAATCGGGAAAGCTGTGGACGATCGAACACGGCGCACAAGGCGGCGACGAGATCAATATCCCCCGGGCAGGCCGCAATTACGGCTGGCCGATCATCGCCTACGGCCGCCATTACTCGGGCGAACCCATCGGCGAAGGCACCCATAAAAGCGGCCTGGAACAGCCGATCCATTACTGGGACCCATCCATCGCGCCGTCAGGCATGGTCTTTTACACCGGCGATAAATTTCCCAAATGGAAAGGCAGCCTTCTCGTCGGTGCGCTTAAGTTCCAGCTGGTTTCACGGCTGGAACTGAACGGTGAAAAAATCATACGCGAGGAACGTATGCTCAATGAACTTGGCGAACGCATCCGCGACGTGCGCCAAGGGCCCGACGGTTTCGTCTATCTGCTCACCGATTCCGGCGATGGCCGCATTCTCCGCATTGAGCCGGCCGGGCCCTGAAGCAGGCACCTCCTGCCGAAACCGCCACCCCCGGAGAATCAGCCCCGGCATATGTCCCAAGCCTCTCGGCGCCAAGAAAATCTTCGTAATATGGATATTTTAGGTTTAATCTACCAATTCCAATAATGATTTAAACCATTCGATACCTACGAGGGAGGAGAGCATTATCATGAAACGCCGAGATTTTATGAAAAGCGCGACCGTCGGCCTTGCAGGCGCCGCCGCCGTGTCATCCTTGCCCGCGCCGGCCATTGCCCAGGGCAAGAAAGAATTGAAAATGGTTACGACCTGGCCGAAAAACTTTCCCGGCCTGGGCACTGCGGCGCAGAGGCTTGCCGATGCCATTTCCGCAATGAGCGACGGTACCTTGACCGTCAAGCTTTTTGCCGCCGGAGAACTGGTTCCGCCGTTCGAATCTTTTGATGCCGTGTCCAGCGGCACCGCCGACATGTATCACGGCGCCGATTATTACTGGCAGGGAAAATCCAAGGCCTACAACTTCTTCGCTGCCGTTCCCTTCGGCCTGACCGCAAACGAAATGGACGCCTGGATTCTTCATGGCGGCGGGCAGAAGCTGTGGGACGAACTGGGCGCGGGTTTCGGCGTCAAGAACTTCGCCGCCGGCAACACAGGCGTGCAGATGGGCGGCTGGTTCAACAAGGAAATCAAAAGCCTGGAGGATTTCAAGGGCCTCAAGATCCGCATGCCGGGCCTGGGCGGCGAAGTCCTGCGCCGCATCGGCGCCGCGGCGGTCTCGCTGCCCGGCGGCGAA
>JAOUPW010000036.1 GCA_029879665.1 Rhodospirillales bacterium
CGGACCACGTCTGTTGTGGCGTGAATGGGAGGGTCAATACGTTACCTACAACGATACCACCGGTGACACCCATCTGCTCGATAGACTTGCAGCGAATGCTCTTCTGAGCCTTGAAAAAACTCCCGCGACATTGAAAGAATTAAGCATCCGGGTTGCAGGCTTCTCTGGGGTCGAAGCTGATGATGATGTCCTCGCGTATACACAGGACATGATCGACGATTTTCTCCGTAGAAATCTAATAGAAGCGGGGACTCAATGACCCTTTCCGCAATCGCGGACGCCGATCTGGAAATGCGTTTGCGTGGAGAGGGGGAATATTTCCGAACAGGGCCTTTCACCGTTCATATGCGGACGAATGTTTCAGAACTGATCGAGGGAATTGCCCTTCTCTATGCAGATTATCCGTTGGCGGATGGGAATGATTTTGCCGACTTTCATGTTTCCGTTGTACCGCCTGCCAACCTGCGCCGTTGGGTCCGTCCTCAACTGCTGTTTTTGTTTGATGGGTGGACGCCCTTCAAACCCATGCCGCGCGGTCAGGCCATTCCTTTTTTTGAATGGGGGCTCAACTGGGCGGTGGCAAACCACGCCCATCAGTACCTGATCCTCCATGCCGCCGCCATCGAGAAAAACGGCCATGCCGTGATCATGCCGGCGCCGCCGGGCTCGGGCAAAAGCACCCTTTGCGCCGGGCTGGTGAGCCGGGGCTGGCGGCTACTGTCCGATGAACTTGTTCTCCTGTCCCTTGACGGGTCGTTCATTACGCCGCTGGCGCGCCCGATCAGCCTGAAGGACCGTTCCATCGAAGTGATCCGGGATTTTGTTCCCGCTGCCGTTTTAAGCAAGCCGGCAGCAGACACGGCCAAGGGCACTGTCGCCCTTATGAAGGCGCCGGCGGACAGCATCCGCCGCGTCGGCGAGACCGCAAGGCCGGCGTGGATTATTTTTCCCAAATACCAGGAAGGTGCCGACAGCCGGTTAGAGCCCAGATCGAAGGCGGAAACCTGTCTGCAGATCGGAGAGAATGCATTCAACTACAGCATTCACGGTGTGCAAGGGTTCGAAGCCCTGGCCAACGTGGTCGATTCTTCGGCGTGTTATGATTTCACCTATAGCTCGCTCGATGACGCCGTCCGGATCTTTTCAACGCTGGAACCGCCTTCTGGATCGACGCATAATCTTGTCGGTCATTAATAATTAGCTGTATCTGGAATGAACGCTGACCAAGATTTGGTATCGGAAACCTTGCGCCAGCCAGCGGCTTTGTCGTCGTGGTCGTTGGCTGAATGGGACGTGCTCGTCCGGCAGGCGCGTCGGGCAGGGCTTCTCGCCCGCTTATGTATCCTTTTGGATGAAGATGGTTTTCTCAGTGATGTTCCCGCGTCGGCACGGCTTCACTTTGAAGCAGAAAGAACGCTGGCACATAAGTTTAAGCGTGATGTCCGGTGGGAGGTTCGGTGCCTCTGGGGGGCTCTTTCGTCAACGAATACTCAGATTTACCTACTCAAAGGAGCTGCCTATGTGATGGCGAACCTGCCGGCCGCCTTGGGACGGACATTCACCGATGTGGATATTATGGTTGCCAAGTCGGATGTTGAGAAAGTTGAAATAACTTTGCATAGGAAAGGCTGGGTTACGAGCAATAAACTGGATGCCTACGACCAGCAATACTACCGCCGCTGGATGCACGAGATCCCGCCGCTCACCAACGTGATCCGCGGCACCACCCTGGACGTCCACCACACCATCGTGCCGGAAACGGCGCGTTCGGACGTGAACGCGCGCAAGTTGATGGAAGCCGCGCTTCCGTTGGAGGGGCATGCGGGCCTGTGGGTGCTGGCTCCCCGGGACATGGTGTTGCACAGCGCCGTCCACCTTTTCAACGAGGGCGAATTCGCCCACGGTCTTCGGGACCTGTCGGACCTGGACCTATTGATGCGCCATTTTTCGTCCGATCCGAATTTCTGGCAGGGTCTGGTGGAACGCGCTTTTGAGTTCGGGTTGGAGCGGCCTCTTTATTATGCTTTTAGATTCACCTCGCGTATTTTTGGGACACCGGTGCCGGAGAGGGAGAACCAGGCCCTTGCTGCCGGCAGCCCCGGTCCGGTGACCGGCAGGGTCATGGATTTCCTTTTTTTCCGGGCCCTCCGTCCAGATCATCCCACCTGCCGGCTTCCGCTGACGGGCCTTGCGCTCTGGCTGCTCTACGTGCGCGCCCATCACTTGCGAATGCCGCCTCATCTTTTGGTTCCTCATCTTATTCGTAAGGCGATCTCGCGGCGGCCGGAGGGTTGAAGCCAAGCTGTTCGCTTAGGTAAGTGGCGGGTGGGTATGCTTCGTCCAAGCCAATCCGAGTGAGCCGGATATCCTTTGCCGCGGAGGGCGGCGTCAAAGGGAAAAATTCATATTTTTCCGATAGTTGAGGGCTCGGATCCCTGTGTCGAGAGCCTTGCTTTTAGATCAACGGTGGATAGTATGGCTTCCGAAAATCAGATCGGGGTGCAAGAAAGAGCCGGAGCAAACCGGATTATTACGCGAAACTGGGTATAATTTACAATTAAGGGTATAATTACGCTCATCCGTCCGGGGAGATTTTTGGTCATCGGCCTCTCCTTGGTTGCGTCTGGGCCGGATCATGGGGGACAAGGCGTTGTTGCGCCTATTTGGGCATTATATACCGTATCCATCAGTGTTGCTGGCTCTGGGCGATACGCTGTTACTTTACGTATCTTTGCTGATTGCCACCTCGTTGCCGTTCGTGCAGACGCCGACGCCGGGGGCGCAGAGCGATTTGCGGCTTATTGCCTCGATTGTCATTGTTAGTTTTCTCGTTCTGGCCTCTCTAGGGCTTTATAACAGGGCGGTGTTTTACCACTCACGCGAAATCAATTCGCGGATGATCGTCGCCTTGCCCTTGGTCATCGTGGCGTGCGGACTGTTCATTTACGTCTATTCGTTCTATGGCCAGCCGATAAGCCGATATTTGTACATAGTTATTCTTTCAGGTATCGCGGTCTTCTTTCTGCTGACGTTTTTCCTGCGTGAATTGGTTCGCAATGTTTTCAACATGGACCGGTTTAAGCGGAGGGTTCTCGTTCTTGGAGCAGAGCCGTTGGCGACCAAGGTCGACGAAATCGCACGCGATCCTGCCCGGGGACACTTTCTGGTGGTCGGCTATCTGGGGTTGGGAGACGAAGAGTCAACCTCGAATCTCCACCCGAAACTTCCAAGTGAGATGCTTACTCAACGTCATGCCTTGGCTGATTTCGTGCGAAAAAACCGGGTCGAGGAGATCGTCGTTGTTTCGAGGGAACGCCGCCGTTCGGTCGGTAAATTGGGCCCGGGATTGCCCATCTGGGACCTTCTGGAATGCAAGTTGGAAGGAGCGCAGATCACAACATACGCCGATTTCTGGGAGCGCGAAGCAAGGCAGGTCGACCTTGATGAACTGCAACCAAGTTGGCTCATCTTTTCAGACGGCTTTCGGGTAAATTCATTCACCAACTATCGGACGCGTTTTTTTGACCTGCTGGTGAGCATATGTTTTCTAGTCGTAATTTTACCGGTGTTTTTACTGACCGCCTTGAGCATCAAGCTCACCAGCCCTGGGCCGGTGTTTTACCGCCAGGAACGGGTGGGGCGGGGCGGAAAACCGTTCCAGCTTCTCAAGTTTCGTTCCATGTGCGTGGACGCGGAGAAAGACGGTGTTCCGGTATGGGCAAAAGAAAACGACGAGCGCATCACCCCCATCGGACACTTCATCCGCAAGACCCGGATCGACGAGATTCCGCAAGTCATTAACGTACTTAAGGGAGAGATGAGCTTCGTCGGCCCCCGGCCCGAACGTCCTTATTTTGTGGAATCCCTGCAGAAAAAGATTCCTTATTATATCGAACGCCACCGGGTTCGACCGGGCATTACCGGCTGGGCGCAGACAAGCTGCCCCTATGGTGCGAGCGAGGAAGACGCGAAGCTAAAGCTTTCTTATGATCTATACTATATCAAGAATAGTTCCCTTTTTCTGGACGCGCTTATTCTGCTTCAGACCGTCCGGGTGGTTTTGTGGAATTATGGCGCCCGGTAGAGAAATACATTTTGTCCGCCCAGATTGAAGTCATCGGTTATCTCTTGTGCGCGGCGGCTTTTTTGCCGCTGGGCGTTTTGATTCTGCTGAGCCGGGCGCGAACTCGCTACAAGTACTTGATTCTGGCAGGATGCGGCGCGACCATTTTGTGGTCCGGCATGATCGGCGTCGCACCCTGGATCCGGCCGACCATTTTTATTGTGACGTTACTGGAAGTGGCCAGGGACGTCGTATGGCTGTCATTCATTACCGTGCTGATTGCCACCAGCCTGAATCGGGTAAGGGTCCGTGTCGGTATGATTGTCGCCGCCATCTCCGGCGCAGGCCTTCTCGCGCTGGGAACATTCTTTACTACCTGGATTTCCGCGCCTGCCGGAATCCAGGCCCTGACCGTCAAGCTTTCCGGCGGCGGCCATGTGCTGCTGGCGGTGCTCGGCCTGCTTTTGCTGGAAAACCTTTACCGTAACGCCGACGAGGAAACACGCTGGTCGGTCAAACATATCTGTTTCGGTCTAGGGGCGGTTTTTGCCTACGATTTTTTCCTCTATGCGGATGCCGCCTTGTTTAACCGGATTGACGAGTCTTTGTTCCGGGCGCGGGGCTTCGTGAACATCCTTGCGGTGCCGCTGGCTGCCGTTTCCGTTTCCCGGGCACGGGCCTGGGGCATGGATCTTCATGTATCCCGGGAGGTGGTTTTCCATTCGGCGGCCTTGGTCGGAACCGGCCTTTACCTGCTGGTGATGGCGGGGGCGGGGTATTATATCCGGCAGTTTGGCGGCGAATGGGGCGTGGTTTTTCAGACCATTTTTTTATTCGGTGCCTTTCTCATCTTACTGATTCTATTTTCGTCACAGTCCCTGCGGGCGAAAATCAGGGTCTGGATCAGCAAGCATTTCTTCAGCTACGCCTACGACTACCGTCAGGAATGGCTCCGCTTCACCCAGACGATTTCACTCGACGAACAGGGCACCAGTCTGCACGACAGAATTCTACATGCGGTAGCGGACATCGTGGGAAGAACCTCCGGGGCGTTGTGGATATTGCACGATAACGATCGCTCGTTTTTGCCGAGCGCGCAGTGGAATTTTCGCGGTGGATTTCCTGAAGAAATCCTTCCTGCCGAGCCAGCGGACAGCGATTTTTGCACATATCTGGCGACCTCCCACTGGGTCGTAGATCTCCGGCAGTATGCGGACAATCCTGGCCACTACGGCGGGCTCGTGCTTCCCAACTGGCTCGGTAATCATCCCAAGGCCGACATGGTGGTTCCCTTGATTCATCGGGATGCACTGTGCGCTTTTCTGGTTCTGGGCGCTCCCAGGGCTTACCAGCCACTGGATTGGGAAACCTATGATCTGTTGAAGGCGGTGGGGGGGCAGGCCGCCAGTTATTTAAAGGAAGAACAGGCAGCGAATGCCCTGTCTGACGCCCGGCGCCTGGAATCCTTCAACCAACGCTTTGCCTTCGTCATTCACGATCTGAAAAACCTGGTGGGGCAAATGACGCTGCTGTTGAAAAATGCCGAGCGCCACGGTGACGATCCGGAATTCCAGAAGGACCTGCTCGCCACGGTCAACAATTCTGTGATTCGCATGCGGGAGCTTCTGGAAAAATTCAAAGCCGAGCACGGCGTGGAAAAACAGCAGGACAAACCAGTCCCTGAAACTGTGGCGGAAGTCCCCAGTGGACAGTCTGGCCTCTTGTCGGCAATGTTCGCCCAGATCGCCGACACCTGGCGGCGGCAGAAGCCGGACCTGGAGGTCCGCGCCTCTCCGGTGCCTGACGTCCTGGTCGACGGAACGCAATTGACCTCGGTGATTGATCATCTTCTGCAGAACGCCCTGGACGCGGCGGGCGAGGGCGGGAGGGTATCGCTGAGACTCAAGGGCGTCGGCAACGAGGCGGTGATGGAAGTGGAGGACAACGGTCCCGGCATGGATGCGGAATTCATCAGTCAGAAGCTTTTCCGACCCCTCAAATCCAGCAAGGATGGCGGATATGGCCTCGGCGCCTTTCAGGTGCGGGAATTGGTCCGCGAAATGGGCGGGCGTTTAGAAGTTTCAAGTACGCCTGGAAAGGGGACGACCATGCGGGTTATCCTACCAGCGCGATTGTCGGCCTAGGTTACCAGAGGACGCGTCATGGCGAATACCGGAAAAATATTGGAACCAAGCCAATCCGTACTGATCGTTGAGGATGATTCCGGCCTCAGGAGCCAGATGCGCTGGGCTCTGTCGGACCTGGATGTGCATGTGGCCGAGGACCGCAAAAGCGCTCTCGCGGCCCTGCGTAAGGTGGATCCCTGTGTCGTCGTTCTCGATCTTGGCTTGCCGCCGGATCCCAATGGGGCCTCGGAGGGACTGGCAGCCTTGGAGGCCATTCTGTCGTTCAAGCCGTCGGCCAAGGTCATAATCGCCAGCGGCAACGAGGATCGGGCAAACGCCCTCAAGGCGGTCAACCTCGGTGCCTACGATTTCTATCCCAAGCCGGTCGATATCGATGTTCTGCACCTGATCATCGAACGGGCGAAGCGGTTGTATGGCCTGGAGGAGGAGAACCGTCTCCTGTCGCAGGAAAAAAGGGAAACGGCGCTTTCCGGCATCATCGCCGCCAGCACCGAGATGCTCGA
Organism: Rhodospirillales bacterium; assembly: GCA_029879665.1. GTDB lineage: Bacteria > Pseudomonadota > Alphaproteobacteria > Rhodospirillales > JAOUPW01 > JAOUPW01. The sequence continues at coordinate 6,714 of JAOUPW010000036.1, forward strand.
AGCCTGCCGGATGGCGGAACGGATCGCGCCGTCGGAAGTCAGTGTCCTGCTCACCGGCGAAAGCGGCACCGGCAAGGAACTCCTGGCCCGCGCGGTGCATGAACTGAGTTCCCGCAACCGGTTTCCGTTTATTGCCATCAACTGCGCCGCCATCCCGGAAAATCTACTGGAGAGCGAATTATTCGGCCATGAAAAGGGCGCCTTCACAGGCGCCATCAAGCAGACGATCGGAAAGATCGAACATGCCGGAAAGGGGACCCTTTTCCTGGACGAGGTCGGTGACATGCCGCTGGCGCTTCAGGCGAAAATGCTGCGATTTCTGCAGGACCGGACGATCGAGCGGGTCGGGGGGCGGACACAGATCAACGTGGATGTCCGCATCATTTCCGCGACCAATCAGGTTCTCGACACATTGATCGAGCAAGGACGTTTCCGCGACGATTTGTTCTATCGCCTTAATGAGGTGGGAATCCATGTTCCCCCCCTGCGCCAGCGGGACGGGGACTCGGCGCTTCTGGCGAAGTATTTCATGGGTAAGTATTCCGAAGGCCTGGGCAAGAAGGTGAAGGGATTCACCACTGATGCTCTGGCGTCCATTACCGGTTACAACTGGCCGGGAAATGTCCGGGAACTGGAAAACAGGATGAAGCGGGCCGTGGTTCTGGCCGAGGGAAACATGATAACTGCGGCGGACCTGGATTTGAATTCCACCGACACCGTGGCCTCTTTCCCATCCTTGAAGCAGGTTCGCGAGCGGGCGGAAAGAGAAGCGGTGGTCCGGGCGATGGCGATCGTTAACAACAATGTATCCTCCGCGGCGAAGCTTCTCGGGATCAGCCGGCCAACGCTTTACCAGTTGATGCAGAACCTGGACATTCGGGAGAAAAAGGATTCCAAGAACTAGCGTAACAAGGGCCTTGGACTCCCGATGCATTGATGACAAATCCTGACAAAGACCTGCTGTTTCTCTCCCAGCGCATTCCCTATCCCCCGAACAAGGGCGACAAGATTCGGTCCTACAATATCCTTCGGCATCTGGCGGCGAGCCGCCGCGTTCACCTGGGATGCTTCGTAGACGACCCGGATGATTGGCAGCATGTGGAGGTTTTAAAGGATATTTGCGACGAAACGTGCTTTGTCCGCCTCAACCCCGGACGGGAGAAGTTTCGCGCGTTGAAAGGGCTGTTCACCGGCGAAGCCCTGAGTCTTCCCTTTTACCGAAACCGTGAAATGGCCAACTGGGTGGAGAGCCTGGTGGCACGGCGAACCCCGGCGAACGCGTTCGTGTTCTCGTCGGCCATGGCGCAATATATCCTGCCGCGGCGTCCTTCGTTTCGGCAATTCCTGATGGATTTCGTCGATGTGGATTCCGACAAATGGCGCCAGTACGCAGACTCTCAATCATGGCCCAAGAGTCTGATATATAAGCGGGAATTTGAAAAACTTCTGACCTACGACCGCAAGGTAGCCTCAAGCGCAGATGCTTCGATTCTGGTTTCGGAAGCTGAAGCGGAGTTGTTTCGCAATCTGGCGCCGGAGAGTGCGGAAAGGATTTTCGCTATAGAAAACGGCATCGATTGCGATTTTTTCACGCCCGGAATGGAATTTCAAACGCCCTATAGCGGGCAAAGTCCTATCCTGGTTTTCACCGGAGCCATGGACTACTGGCCCAATGTGGACGCCGTAACGTGGTTCGCGAAAGATGTCTTTCCCGGTATCCGCGCGCGGTGGAAGGATGCGGCGTTTTTTATCGTCGGCGGCGGCCCTACGGCGGACGTGAGAAAATTGCAAGGCCAACCGGGAATCTTTGTAACCGGCCGGGTCGTCGACGTGCGCCCCTATGTCGCCCACGCCCACGCGGTTGTGGTGCCGCTTAGGATTGCCCGGGGAATTCAGAACAAGATCCTCGAGGGAATGGCAATGGCAAAGCCCGTCATTGCCTCACCCCAGGCGCTGGAAGGTATCGAGTGCAAAGCAGGCGAAGAGATGTTCGTGGCGGAAACGGCAGCCGAAATCATCGCTGCTGTTGCGCAGGTCGTCGAGGAACCGGATGCCGAACGGATGGGCGGCGCGGCGCGGCGGAGGATGGTCGAATTTTATGACTGGGATACCAAACTGGCCCGGCTTGATGCGCTTCTCGATTCCGAGAAGTGACGATCAACCAACTTGACGTCCGATATAGGGGCCGATGAAATTGGCCACCGGCAGGGGGAGTTTCTTCCAGACGGATATCATGAGCCGATATTTCGGGTTATTGGGATTAACATCCGGCATCGGGATGCCGTCGCGCATTCTGAATTCATGAATGACCGGGCGAGGTTCGAAGCCCCAGTTGGTTTTAAAAGAATATGGGCCGGTTCCCAGCTTGCTTCGGCCGAAATCGAAAATATCATGTCCCCGTGCGACCGCGTGGCGCATGAGGCACCAATACATGAAATCGTTGGCGCCGATTTTTCGGGCTTCCGGATTCGAGCCGGTGTAATAGGGCATAACCCGGTCACGAAAATAGAAATTGAGCACACTGCTGACGGGACGGCCGTTAAGACGGACCGTCAGGATATCGCAGTCGTCACCAAAGACCCGAACCAATTCTTCGAAATACTTGCGGGCAAAAACCGGAGTGCCCAAATTGCGGACGCTCAGGGCGAAAAGGTTGAAAAAATCCGCAACCTCCGTATCGATGCTGAAGGTCAGTTCTGACTTCAGGGCTTTTCTGACGACGGCGCGCTGCTTGCGGGGAATCTGCTTCAGGTTAGCGACTTCATCCGCTTCAATCGGGCGCTCGAATGTGGCATATAAGCCTTCCTTTCGCTTCCAGTCCGGGTGAGGGCGGGAAGGGTC
>JAOUPW010000037.1 GCA_029879665.1 Rhodospirillales bacterium
TCCATGGTCGGCGGGCCACCGAAATATTCGCTTAGCCCCATGGACAACAATTGCCTATAAAGCCGTATATCGTTATCTACACCGACGAGTAACACTTTGCTGTCGGGGGAACAGACTTCCGCTAGCCCTTCAAGGGTTTGGAATAATGCATCGCCACGTTCGGAAGTTTCAACAATCAGAGCCTGGGGCGTTTCGTTTTCGCTCAGGAATGCGATTGCTTCTCCGATCCCACCGGAATAGATCGTTATTTTAGAGCGCACAAAGGCATGATTCCCCTGCAACGCCTGAACGGCAGCGGAAGTGTCTTCGTTTAATACAAAAGCGCCGATGGAAAGTCTAAGAATAACCCGTCTCCCTTCGCAGCATATTCCTCAATTACAGAGCTCAAACAGGACTATTTAACAGTACCTTCTTCACCCTTGGTTTCCACTCCTTTGGTCTTGAAAGACTCAAGTATATTGCCAAGACGGTTTGGATCATCCGGGGCCAGAGCTTCCGGGCCCAACAAGTCTCCCGGATTGGAAATCATCAGGCCGATATTGCGTTGATAGGCGCAGCCAAAATTCGAATGCGGTCTGTTGGACGGACTGAATGCGGATTCTCCAGACCAGTCTCCGCATTCAGGAACTTTGATCTTGTATCCCCGGAAACTAACGACCACGACATCTTCTGTGCCAATCGTGGATTGACCTGGTTTGACAATGATATCGGTCGAAGAAACCCCTTCGGAGACAAGCGAGTCACGAACGGTGTTCAGACGTGAAATGACACTCGGATCGGATTCCCCCGAAACAGATGAAACGAGGACGGGTGTCTTTGCGACGCGGTGAAATTCACGTACAAACCCTTGAATACGACTTTTAGATCGTGAATCGATCGTATTTCCACCGTCCGTAAATTTAACGGCCATGGTGAATGTTTTCTTTTCCGCCTTAATTGGGAATCTTTCCTGTAAAAACGGCGAGCGCGGCTCAGCACAGGACGAGACCAGTAAAACGGCGCCCATGAGAAGGAATACTGAAAATCTTTGGAATGTTCGGCTGAGTATTTCAATCATGGTTTCATTCCATCATGTAACCGATCGGGCCCAAAAAGTTGGGAAAGCTGTCGAAATTTTCCCCTTTGCCGTATTGTTTATGAAGCCGGCCGAGAAGATACAGATCGGAATCTGCCGGAGACACAAAACCATCGGTGGGGAGGGCAAGCTGCCTTCCTTTTTTGGGCGGACGGATCAAATAAGCCGTCACCATGATGACCAGTTCGGTGCGATTGTTTATAAAGTCATGGCTGCGGAACAATGCGCCCAGGATAGGCAGGTTTTTTATCCAAGGGGCACCGGTCATGGTCGTAACGTCTTTGTCTTCCAGCAAACCCGCGATCATCAGGCTTCCACCGCTGGCCAGCATGACCGTGCTCGAGGCGCGCCGGTTCGCGGTGCCGCTGATAACGGTTCCGTCACCCAGGGTAAGTTGATTTTCGGCGCTTACCCGGCTGACTTCTGTTTGAATTCGAATATTTATCTGGTTGTTCGCCATAACAACGGGCGTAAAGCTGAGAGCGACGCCAAATGTCTTCAAGGTATAGGTAGGAGTTCCGCTATCCGTCGCGATGCCGGAAACCGTCGGATATTCACCGCCGGCAAGAAAGTTTGCCGTTTCGCCGGATGTTGCGATCAGGGTTGGTTCCGATAGGGTTTTGAGCAGGCCGTGTGTTTCAAGGGTGTTGAAGGTTGGCGCGCCAATACCAAGCGTATTGATGCCAACGGCCCCGGAAATCACCGTTGCGGGACTGACTGTCGATGTCATGTTGAAGGGTTCGCCGAGAATATTTCCGTCCAAGGTGGTATTAAACCCAAGTTTCTTGGTGATGCTTCGTTCCATTTCTGCGATTTTCACCTGAAGCATGACCTGGGTATCGCCGGAAATCCTCACCATATTGATAATTTCAGTCCCTTCCGGAATGAATCTTTTGAGAATGCCTAGGGCATCCGAAGCATCTTTCGGGGTTGGCGCCGTGCCGCTGATGACGACACTACCGTTGACGCCTTCCAGCTTGATGCTTGTTTTGGGAAGGTAGGAATGAATGGATTTAAGGGCGCTTTTCAGTTCCGGTTCGACTCGAACAGCCAGGTGAAGGATGACGTTCCCGTCGTTTCCGACAAAGAAGACATTGGTTTCCCCAAATGCCTTGCCGACCATATAGGCCTGGCGGGGTGTTTTAACGATAATGTCAGCGATACCCGGCGTAGCAATGACCACATCACGCGCGGGTAAGGGCAGGTCAATAAGTTGCGCCTTATTTAGAGAAAGTGTAACGACCTGCGGTTCCAGGCTGGTATCGGGCGCGGGAACGGAGGCGGCCGTCCTGGGCACCACCTGTTGGGCATGAGACGAAGCTCCGCTCATGAGAAAAAAAGCGGAAATACAGATCATCGCAGATAAAGCGAACCGACCTCCACGAAAAAGAAACATGTCCCCTGGCCTCATCTTTGCCCCATCTCAACGGTTGACGGGTTGGCTCCGCGATATACCGTAATTGAACGGTTGCTACTGCGTGTTACAGGAACTGACTTTTCCTGCTTTGATTCCGTGGTTGTTGATTGCGGCGCCCGTCGTTGAGCTCCTCCCGAGAACCCATATAACCCCATCAGAGCAGGGCTAACTTCCATGTCGCTTGAATATGGCACAGCAGCTTGTGATGACACCGGTTCAAGAGCAAGGCTGCGCAATGATAGGCTAAGCGTACCCATCTGCCGCGCGATTGAAAGAAGTTGAACTTCGCGGGGGGTTACCTCAAGAGTAATCGTTTTAGCAACGCCGGCCTTTTCTTTCTGGTCGGAAATGGACTGATCAATGGCCAGAACGTTTACATTTTCCATGATGGTTTCGGCGGTATAACGCAAAATTTCGCCATTAATAAGCTCTCGCGACACCGAACTGGCGATGTTCATTTGATTCCGCATATCCAGTAACAGGATTACATCAACCCGATCCCCGGGGCGGACAAAACCAGCTCCTCCGGTTATAAGATTGACCGAAATCGGAAAAGCCCGTTTCCCTTTGGGCAAAACACCGGAAAGAAATCCGGCAGTGCCGCGTTTGAACAACCTTTTAGGTGTAATCGGCTCGCCGGCGGCCAAACCACTGATTACCACGGACCCGATTACCTGATCTTCAAGCGTCGAGCTTCCTTTGCGGGCGGAAATATAGCTCTCGATCACCCCTGATTCCGGCCATTGCTGCCAGCGTATGATGCTGCTCGTGATGACCGTTCCAGCCGCAATGTCCCTGTCCGCCACAAGCACTTCAACCTGAGATGACTTGCTCTCAGCAATGACTTTTTCGACTTCTTGTTCCTGAGTCGCAAGAAATTGGCGGACAAGATAAACTGTCCCGCCCGCGGCAACTAAGGCCAAAACGATGAGTCCCACCAAGGCTAATCGCATAACTATTTAACTACCATTTCAACTTCTTGTTAAAGCCCAAAACTTAAGGCGAATTATATCTATAAAGCCCTAAAACATAAAGAAATAGAAGATTCCGTCACTTGTCCAAATTAAGGTTAGTTTCTGGAGTTCCTCAATCTTATTATTTATCTCCCGCTAGCGAACAACCGTTCAAAGACGATATTCGAATAAAATATATAAATATTTAACCGACACGGCAGACCTAAAGCTCCTAAATTTTTTAACACCGTCTCTCAAGGAGAGTTTTCTTGAATGCTTGGACCCGAAAGTCTTTGCGTTATTTGTAGTGAGCGAATCACTCAGTTCATCATACTAAAAACCATTTGTTTCCAATTCATTAATTGCTCTTTTGACACACCCCATTATTAACCCTCCGTTATTGAGTCAAAACCCTCCCCAGGGGAAGGGGGTGAAGCAATGTCTGCGGAAGTAGCGACAAGTCATTGAATGCAATAATCTATTTATTCATTTAGCCGGCTTCAAATTTTACTGAAATGATAAATAATAGAGAACTCGACCTCATTGCCCGGCCTTCGACAGGTTTGGCTTGAGGCCGATTAGGGCCTGTTTTTTTCTTTCCCTCATGGATCAAGGATCGCATGCAGCGGCCAGATTCGATGCTTGGGGGGAGGGGAGGGGCGCAATATTACTTAATGAATAAATAAGTAATTATTTATAAAATGCAGAAAATGTCATACCTTTCAAAGTAATTCAGCTAATTTTCCATCAACAGAGAGCTTCGCTTCCGAATCGCCGCGTTAGGGTGTAAATATTAAGAATAAGGTATTTCTGGGTATTAAGTATATGTATAATAGATTTTATACTAAGTCGAATGACTTCATATACATAAAATTCAGAAGTAATATTTTATTTTTAGAGTTTTTATTTATAAACACAGATGCAGGCGATGTTAAAGCCGAGTCTTCATCGGAAATCTCATGGCGCAGGGCTTATTTGGATAGCGATTTGATGAATTGATATAGGTGTTTGCGAGTAAGCGGATCTTTTATTTTGAAATAGTTATGAATTAATTCCACGGCCTCACGGGATGTGATGTGTTCATATTCGACGGGCGACTGTTTTTGGTCGGAAAGTCCTTTCCCTTTAGCTCCCTTGCGTTCCTTCTCTTTTGCTTCGAATCCATCAAAAAAGAAGGAGACATCCACACCTAATGTCTTGGCGATTTTGTATAAATTGCTCGCGCCAATCCGGTTGGAGCCCTTTTCATATTTTTGAATTTGTTGGAACGTCACCCCGATCGCTTCCCCGAGTTTGCTTTGGCTAAGGCGGTGTCCAATCCGTTGAGCCCGAACCCGAGATCCAACATGGATATCTATAGGGTCAGGAGGACCATGAGGTTTCTCTTTAATTTTCATCATAATATTTTGGCTACCTGCTTCCGGGGCGACTCGGAAAATGACGAGAAGGTAAATAAACGAAAGCGATCAGATAAAGCGCAAGAACTATAAAACACTGAAATAAGGATTGCGAGTGGCCAGATTATTTTTTTGAATATTTTTCCTGGAGATTTGCATTTTGCATTTTGACGTAATGTTTCTAATATATTCAGAATATACGAGGTCAGGTTTCTTTGGCGTTTAAGAGACTTTATTTTTAATATTTTTTGTTTCCTTTTTACATTCATATTCCATAGCTCTTAAAAAAATAAATCAGATTATTTTATATCGAAAAAAAATCTCAAAGTTTTTTTGGATTGAATGATTATTTTTATAAAACAATTTAAGTCTATTTTTTTATGTGAAAAATTTCATTTCGATTTTTATTTTTTTAAAAAACGGAACAATGAATTTTATCAGTTCATAAACCGATCTCTGTTCAGCGATATCCGCAGATTTATATCCATGCTCCGGTGACAGATATTATCTTAAGCCGGGTCCGTAATATTACAAATGCAGAGAAGATGATTTCGGCATATTGGTGCGCCGATGGATGATTCGAATTTTATATGTTGATAGTGTGAGTTCGGATCAACATTTCGATTATTCCGTTCTCGGCGAGGATATAAATTGATTACTGCCTGGAAGGGCAATCCAAAACTTGCGGCGCGTAATGTGTTATCTGCGAAAGCACCCGCGTCCTGGTATGATCTTATCCTCTAAAAGGGAACATGGATAATTGATGAAATCCGGTACATTCAAACTTTTGAAGAAAGGCGAAAAACGAACCTTAAAAAAACTTTGAAAATGATAGAATTTTCGAAAAGTTATGCGGTTTTTCAGGATTGTCTGTTAACTTTATATAATTCTCAGATAAATTAAGATCATAATCGTATTTATCCTTATTTCTGGATGACTTGATTATATTCTATACTTAATCAGTTTAAGGATGGGTTTCCTATTAATGCGGCCGTCAATCGGCGGCGAGCGCGAGGATAAGTTTGTGACCAAAAGTTCACCTCTTTTTAAAAGAACCCGGCTTCTCGAAGGCCAGATTGATGAATTTCTCGACAAGATTTCCGAAGCGGGTCTGATTTTTCAGCGGGCATTGAAGATTTATTTGGAAAAGGGGCCTTGCGAGGAATTCGAGTCCTCGGCTCGCAACGTCAACGAAGTCGAGAGTCGAGGCGATGATTTGCGCCGAACCATTGAAATGCAGCTTTATGAACAGACCCTGATCCCGGACCTGCGCGGCGATGTTCTCAGCTTGCTGGAAGACCTAGACTACCTGATGAACATCTATCAGGCCAACTGCTACCGCTTTTCCATCGAATCACCGGACATTCCCGATGAATTCCACCGGGACTTTATGGACCTGGTGGAAACCGTCGTCACCTGCGTCGATACGGTGGTGATGTCGGCGCGTGCTTTTTTCAGAAACATCGACGCCGTGCGCGATCATAATTCCAAGGTGATGTTTTACGAAACGGAGGCGGACAAAATCAGCACCAAACTGAAACGGGGAATATTCGCCTCTGATCTTCCCAAGGTGGAGAAACTCCATTTGCGCTATTTCGTTGACCAGGTTGATGAACTGGCCAACGAGGCGGAAGACATTGCCGACGCCTTGGCCATTTATACCATCAAGCGCAGCCTCTGACAGCCGAAGGCATCTGGTCTTATGGAAATAGCGGTTCTTCTTTTCCTTTCGAGTGGCTTGTTCCTGGGCTGGTCTCTAGGTGCCAATGACGCCGCCAATGTATTCGGCACCGCGGTGGGAACTCGCATGGTTCACTTCACCACCGCCGCCATCGTATGTAGCATTTTCGTCGTTCTTGGTGCCGTCTTCAGCGGCGCCGGCGCCGCCCATACCCTTGGTAAGCTAGGTTCCGTCAACGCCATTGGCGGATCCTTCGTTGCTGCGCTGTCCGCCGGATTGTCGGTCTATTGGATGACCCGTTTGGGAATAACGGTTTCCACCAGCCAGGCCATCGTCGGCGCCATCATCGGTTGGAACCTGTTCAGCGATTCGATTACGGACTCTTCTGCACTGATCAAGATTCTTATCACTTGGGTGGCCTGCCCGATTTTGGCCGGATTGATCGCGGCGCCGCTCTACATTATGACCCGCCTTTATCTTGGCTGGGCTAAATTCCATCTTCTCCGCCTCGATGCCTATACCCGCGCCGCTCTGATCGGAGCGGGAGCTTTCGGCGCCTACAGCCTGGGCGCCAACAATATCGCCAACGTCATGGGGGTGTTTGTTCCTGTTTCCCCGTTCACGGACATCAATCTGGCCGGTCTTATGACCCTGACCAGCATCCAGCAGTTGTTCCTACTGGGGGCGTTGGCCATTGCCGTCGGCGTCTTTACCTATTCGAAAAAAGTCATGCTGACGGTGGGGGATGGCCTGATGTCGCTTTCACCGGTGGCGGCCTGGGTCGTGGTCATCGCCCATTCCATCGTCTTGTTTTTATTTACTTCCGAAAGCCTGGAACATCTTCTCGCCAGCAATGGCTTACCGACCATTCCACTGGTTCCCGTTTCCAGTTCACAAGCGGTCGTCGGCGCCGTGGTTGGCATAGGCATTCTCAAGGGCGCCCGTAATATTCAATGGCGTACACTCGGAAATATCGGAGTTGGCTGGGTGATGACGCCACTCATTTCCGCGACCGTATGTTTTGTCACCCTGTTCTTTGTCCAGAATGTATTTAATCAGGAAGTTTACCGGAACGTCAGTTATTCCCTGTCTCCGGCCTCAATGGAAAAAGTTATATCCATGGGAGCCCCCGCAGAACGCCTGCAAGCACTGCAGGGTATGGAATTTAATTCCGCCGTGGCTTTCCGTGATGCTTTGCGCAAAGTGGGCGTTCTCACGGACGACCAAATTTCCAAGACTTTATATTATGCCGAAAATAGAATGATCGTCATTGATCCGGGAAAATTTGTGCGCCTCGATCGAGAATGGTTGAGTAAGGGTCAGTTCGAGGGCCTGACCGCAGTATCCGGCCGCAGGTTCGAACATACTTGGGAAGTGTCGGAGGCACTTGCAGCGGCGGCCCCGGATTGGAGAATTTTGGAACAAACGATGCTCAACAAAAAGCACAATAAGGAAATTCAGGAAAAGCTGGACTATATCTATTTGATGTTCAGCCTAGAGGAATAAAGCAAACCTCAAGTTGATCGTATCGACCCGTAACGACAAATTTGCATAATACTACGGTAGAGTTTTTCCACCGATTCTGAACGATCCGGAAATAATCAAAACCGGTCGTTCAGGTCACGTCACCGGCCATTTGATCCGTGAACTCGGTATTCGCCTTTTCAAGCGCACCTTCCTTGTTTTCCATGTAAGGCGCGTACTTGGCGTCCGTTCCCTTGATATGTTCGGTCAGCCAGTTGTTCATGAAATCGAGGATTTCCTTTTCCTCGATGGCGGCATGATCACCAAGAAACCGATTTTGAATATCAAGAAGGTTTTCCTTCAATTTCTCATGGATTTTCTTGTGTTGTTCAAGGTCCGGAAAACCGCAGACCTGCATCATCAGTTCCTCGCGGCCGAAATGATAGAAGGTGTAATCGAGCAGGGCGTTGAGCACGCTGCCGATGGTTTTATCCCCCAGGCCTTCCTCGATGGAATCCTGTAGTTGGTTGATGAGGCTGATCAGCAGCTTGTGATCGATGTCGATGGCTTGAATGCCGACGCTGAGATCGTTCGTCCATTTTATATGTGGCATGTTGGATTTTTCCTCTCAGCCTCTATTTTTAATTATGGTCTAGTGGCAAAGAACCCCTTAAAGGCTCAACTTTCAAGTATTTTCACAGCCATCCTCTTGCAATAGGCGATAGTAAGTATATTTCTCGCTTTTCCAGGCACTTGAGGTGCGGTAACATAATACCGTTATCGTAACTCTTCAAATTATAACGGTTTTTTGGCGTTGACAGGCAAGAAACCTGTGGCATACTCCGCGCCCCGTGGCCTTCCTGATTCCTCCGCAACCCTTGGGAGGCCCAGATTCATTTTTAAGACGAAAAGACGAGAAGATGATGAAGACGTATTCAGCCAAGCCCCAGGATGTTACCAAAAAATGGTATGTGATTGACGCCGATGGCCTCGTGCTGGGACGTCTCGCCAGCCTTGTGTCCATGCGGCTCAGGGGCAAGCACAAGCCCATGTACACCCCGCATATCGATTGCGGCGACAACATTATCGTGATCAATGCAGAAAAAGTCGCCCTTACCGGCCGCAAACGGACGGATAAGGTTTTCCATTGGCATACGGGCTATCCCGGCGGCATCAAGAGCCGCACCATGGAACAGATCCTTGATGGCGCCCATCCCGAACGGGTGGTGCAGAAAGCTGTCGAACGCATGGTCAGCCGTACGCCGCTGGGCAGGCAGCAGATGAAAAAACTTCACGTTTACAAGGGAAGCGATCATCCCCATCAGGCACAGAACCCGGAAGCCCTGGATGTTGCGTCCATGAACCCGAAAAACAAGAGGAGCGCCTAGGATCATGGCCGAAGACGTCAAAACCCTGGAAGACCTGAAAGATATTGTTTCTCCCGAATTAGCTCCCGCGCCGGAAGGTGCCGTTGTGGCCGAGCCCAAGAAAGACGCTCTGGGCCGCTCTTACGCAACCGGCAAGCGCAAGAACGCGGTCGCCCGCGTCTGGGTCAAGCCCGGC
>JAOUPW010000532.1 GCA_029879665.1 Rhodospirillales bacterium
CCCAGTTGAAGGGAAACGCGGTCGAGGCGACGGCGCGCGTTGGCGGCGGTGCAGGCAGCGAGGTTAGCGGCGGCGGACAGTCGGCCACCCCGCAGGATAATGCCAGCCGCTACCGCGGTGCCCAAGGGTTGGATCCGGAATTCATCGCCGACCTTGAAAGGCAATTCGGGTTCGACAAACCCATGCATGAACGTTTCTTCATGATGATGGGCAATTATCTTACCTTCGATTTCGGCGAGAGCTATTTCCAGGACCGGAAGGTGGTCGACCTTGTAATAGAGCGCATGCCGGTTTCGATCTCATTGGGGCTGTGGACCGCGATAATCATCTATCTGGTTTGCATTCCGCTTGGCGTCCTCAAGGCGGTGCGGGACGGCTCTCGCTTCGACGTGTGGACCTCGGGCATTGTCATCATCGGTAATGCAATTCCTTCCTTCCTCTTCGCGATTCTGCTGATCATCCTCTTCGCCGGTGGCCGGTATCTGGACTGGTTCCCGCTACGTGGCCTCACTTCGCCCAATTGGGATGACCTGTCATGGCCAGCGCGTATTTTGGATTATTTTTGGCATCTTGCCCTGCCGCTCACCGCACTGCTGATCGGCAGCTTTGCGACGCTGACGATGCTGACCAAGAACTCCTTCATCGACCAGATTCATCAGCAATATGTAGTCACTGCCAGGTCGAAGGGGCTGACCGAGCGCCGCGTTCTTTACGGGCATATCTTTCGCAATGGCATGCTGATCGTTATTGCCGGGATTCCCGGGGCATTGATCGGTATTCTGTTCACCGGGTCGCTTCTTATCGAAGTTATTTTTTCGCTTAACGGGCTTGGCCTTCTTGGGTTTGAGGCGGCCATAAAGCGCGATTATCCGATTATGTTCGGGACAATCTACTTTTATGCCCTCATGGGCTTGTTGCTCCGGATCATAGGAGACCTGACCTACATGTTTGTGGATCCACGCATCCATTTCGAACGGCAGGACGCGTAACAGGATATGAAACACGACACCATCCTGGGCATACCGATCCGACCGATAACGCGTCGCCGCTTAGAGAATTTCAAGGCGAATCGCAGGGGGTATTGGTCGTTCTGGATATTCCTCGGCCTCCTCGTACTCACCTTGCCGGCGGAGTTCATCGCCAACGAGAAACCGGTGGTCGTCTACTATGACAGCGGCCTGTATTTCCCGACTCTGAAGGCTTATCCCGAAACCACCTTCGGCGGGTTTTTTCCGACCGAGGCCGACTATACCGATCCAGCGGTAGTCGAACTGATAGAAGAAAAAGATGGCTGGCTTTTATGGCCGCCAATTCCCTATGCCGACGACACCCAGCCGGTACTTTCTGGGCCGGCGCCGACTCCGCCCAGCGACGAGAATTGGCTCGGTACGGATGATCAGGGCCGGGATGTCGTTGCGCGCCTGATATACGGGTATCGAATTTCGGTTTTGTTTGGGTTGGCCCTCACCATCTTCAGTTCGATTATTGGAATAGCTGTCGGCGCTATTCAGGGCTATTTCGGCGGTCTTGCCGACTTGCTCGGTCAACGTCTGATCGAAATCTGGGGCGGCCTGCCTGAACTGTATCTCTTGATTATCCTCGCGAGCCTCGTTACCCCCAATTTCTGGTGGTTGCTCGGTTTGATGCTGATGTTTTCATGGACCGCGTTGGTCGGCCTCGTGCGCGCCGAATTCCTGCGAGCCCGGAATTTCGATTATGTCAGGGCGGCGAAAGCCTTGGGCGTCTCCGATTCCAAGATCATGCTCCGGCATGTGCTGCCCAATGCGATGGTGTCGACGATCACATTCCTCCCATTTATCACAGTGGCCTCGGTTACGACGCTGACCTCCCTCGACTTCCTCGGTTTCGGCCTCCCGCCGGGATCGCCGTCATTGGGCAACCTTTTGAACCAGGCCAAGGACAATCTGCAGGCGCCCTGGTTGGGATTTACCGCCTTTTTCGTAATCGCCATCATGCTGTCGCTTCTGGTATTCATTGGCGAAGCCGTGCGCGACGCCTTCGATCCGCGCAAGGTCCAGGGGTAAGGGAATGGCCGAAGAGAAGCTTCTGACCGTCGACGACCTGTCCGTCACCTTCGACCTGCCCGGCCGGGCGGTGGAGGCGGTCCGCCATGTCTCCTTCACCATCGCCAAAGGTGAGACGGTGGCGCTGGTCGGCGAGTCGGGCTCCGGCAAGTCGGTGACGGCGTTGAGCGTGCTGCAGCTTCTGCCCTATCCCATGGCGCGCCACCCGAACGGCTCCATCAAGTTCCGCGGCGAGGAACTGGTCGGCGCGCCCGACAGCCAGATGCGCCATGTGCGCGGCAATGAAATCGCCATGATCTTCCAGGAGCCGATGACCTCGCTGAACCCGCTGCACAACATCGAGAAGCAGGTCTCCGAGGTCCTCTATGTCCACAAGCGCATGAACCCGGCCCAGGCGCGCGCCCGGGTGCTGGAACTGCTGGACC
>JAOUPW010000038.1 GCA_029879665.1 Rhodospirillales bacterium
TTTGCGCCTCCTTCTTCGGCGAACCTGTTGAAAGGGGTAAACACCTTGTCGTGATATTCCTCCGCAATGCCTTGTCCCGTATCGGAAACCGAGAACCGGCATTTTCCCGATGAAAAAACAGAACAGGACAGGGTTATCGACCCACCTTCGGTATTGTATTTGACCGCATTGGACAGAAGATTGAGCAGTATCTGGCGTAGCCGCATCTGATCCGCCATGACGATCGGGACGGAATTATTATCCGGCAGATCCGTTTTGACGCATATCCCCCTCTTATCCGCCATGGCCATGGCCATCGTCAGGCAATCGGCAATAACCGGATCCGTATCGACGGGTTCGATGGACAATACAAGACTGCCGCTTTCGATTTTGGCCAGATCAAGAGTCTGGTTTATCAGTTCCAGAAGATGCGCCCCGCCACGCAGGATATGGCGGACCGCATCTTTTTGCCCCCCCTCCAGCGGGTGATTGGAATCGCTTTCCAAAAGTTGCCCAAACCCCATGATGGCGTTCAACGGCGTACGCAACTCGTGACTCATGCTCGACAAAAACTGTGTCTTGGCGCGGTTGGCGGATTCGGCCAGTTTCTGGGCGGCTATGCGTTCGGCGACTTCGTGCCGCAATTCCTTGATCTGGTCGTTGATCTGAAGGGAAAGCTTTTTGGTATGAATACGTTCGAGTTCAAGTTGTTCGGTCAACAATTTCCGGTTTCTTGCGACCAGATATCCGATGATCGATCCGGCGACAATCCCCATCAGAGCAGGCATGACGACGCCCTGGATGCGGATGTTGGCGAACCCCTCACTGAGGGTCTGGCCGGTAATGGAGATGGAGGCAAATAGTCCCCCGGCTCCAAGGGCCGACAAAATCATCGATTTAACAAGTTTGACGGGCTTGGCCGTCTGCTGCAAATCCGTCACTTGAAATCGCTCATCTATATCAACGGTTAGGAAACGACCGAAAAATCTAATATAAAAACATCCGGTCAATGGCGTTCTTGGGTGTTCCTTATATGTTTATCGGCGGGGAGTTTTTCCAACAAAAACATCTTTTTTCTCATCATTATTTTTTATATATGCGATTGATTTTCGTTATAAAAATATGAAATGTTTCTCCTGAATACAGCCTTTCCGGAACGAAAAACCAAAGGCCGCCAAATTTCGCATCACCCCCTCCTAACTAATGGAATTCCATAGGGAAAATAATCCCAGGAGCGGCCGCACAAGTCACTTTCCCCAATGCGTGGAAACCGTGAATGCGTCGCCCGAAGGTCGGGGTTCAGGTCGTGGATTTTTGTTGGCCGAACACCTTCAGGAGCGCAAGTAACGCTTGGGATCCACCGCGCGTTTGCCGCGCCGGAGTTCGAAATGCAGCTGCGGGACGTTGACGCTGCCGGAGCTGCCGACGCGGGAAATGATCTGGCCCTTGGTGACCTTCGCCCCCCGTTTCACCAGCAGTTCCCGGTTGTGGGCATAGGCCGTGACCCAGCCGTCGGCATGGCGGATCAGCAACAGATTGCCGAAACCGCGAAGCTCGTTGCCGGCATAGGCGACGACGCCGTTTTCCACCGCGCGTACCGGCGCCCCCCGGGGGGCGGCGATATTGATGCCGTCGTTATGAAGCCCCTTGGACTTCGGCCCGAACGCGGACAACACCTCGCCGCGCACGGGCCAGATGAAGCCCTTGCCCGTCTGCTCCGGCGGCTGGGGAACGGCAACCGGCGGCGGCGGCGCCATTGCCGCCGATAGCGGTGGGTTGATCGGGCCCTCCGGGCCTTTCGTTGTTTGGGTCGCCGTCGGCGGCGGCGGAAGCCCGTCGGGAAGGCGCAGGGTCTGCCCGACACGAAGGGTATAAGGCGATTCCAGACCGTTGGTCCGCGCCAGGGCATAGACATCGACGCCGTATTCCCGGGAAATGGCGTACAGGGAATCGCCGCGTTTCACCTTGTGGGTGCGCCCGCCCGGCAGCACCAGGCGGCGGCCGGGGTAAAGGGTGTAGGGAGGCCGCAGGTTATTGGCTTCGATCAGGCCGCGCACGGACACCTGATGGTGCCGGGCCAGGGAATAGACCGTATCGCCCTTGCGGGCGACGACACCGGGAGGCCGGGGCGCCGAGCGCATGTTCGCGACTTCGGCCGTTCGCGGCGGCGGATTCGCCCCTGGCGCGAAGATGCCGCTTTTCGGCGGCCACTCGGCCCAGCCGCAACCGGCAAGGGTCAGGGCGGCGGCGAGGACCAGCATCCGGCCGGCTCCTGGAACAAAAGGGCGGAATCCATTCATCCGGTGATTATCCCCAAGGCGGCCTTCGGCTTCAATAGAACGTCCCTCCGGCGGCGTCCACTTCGGTCTCGGTGCCGGGAATCAGCGGCACGAAGCGCACCGGGCCCAAATCCTCGGTTTCGATTTCCCCGCCGTGGCGCACCACCCGGGTCAGGTGCTGGTCATGGTCGCCGATGCCGATGGGAACCATCATGACGCCGCCGTCGGCCAATTGGTTCACCAGCACCGGCGGCACGTCGGCGGCGGCGGCGGTGACGATGATGCGGTCGAACGGCGCCTGTTCCGGCCAGCCCCGGCTGCCGTCGGCGACCATGGCGGTGATATTGGTCAGGCGAAGGATATGAAACCGTTCCTCGGCCTGGGCCATGAGCCCGCTGTGGCGTTCCAGGGTATAGAGCCGGCGGCAGAGCGGCGCCAGCACCGCCGTCTGGTATCCGGACCCGGTGCCGATTTCCAGCACCTTCATGCGGTCGCTGACCTGCAGCGCCTGGGTCATGCGCGCCACCACCTGGGGCTGGCTGATGGTCTGGTGATAACCGATGGGCAGGGTCACGTCTTCGAAGGCCTTGCCCTTGAAGGGCGCCGGCACGAACAGGTCGCGGGGCACGGCTTCCATGGCGGCCAGGACTTTGGCATCGGTAATCCCCGCCTGACGGAGAATCAGCGCCATCTGCGCCCTGCCGTCTTCCCGGCTCATGCCTTGTCTCTCCGCTTTTTTTTTCGCCCGGGGTTGGCGGAAAAAATTTCCTTCAGCGCCTTTACGCTCGGTCGATGGGTCAGGTCCAGGCACAGGGGCGACACCGAAATGGCGCCCCGGTCGATGGCTTCCAGGTCGGTTCCTTTTTTCAGGCGGTCCTCGATGCGCTGCGGGCCGACCCAGTAATAGGTGTCGCCCCGGGGATCGCTGCCTTCCTGCAGGGAGCCGCCGATCTTGCGCCGCCCCTGGGCGGTGATTTCGATGCCGGTGACGGCGCGCGCGATGACGTCGGGGAAGTTAACGTTGACGACCACGTTTTTCGCCACTGGTTGCGACACGATCCCGTTCAGAACCTCGCCCAACCAGTGTTCGGCGGTCGCCCACTTGACCAGCCTGCGGTCGTCGCACACCTGGCTCAGCGCGATGCCGCGGATGCCCAGCAACACCCCTTCCATGGCCGCCGCCACGGTGCCGGAATAAATCACGTCCTCGCCCAGGTTGCCGCCCCGGTTGATACCGGACAGCACCACATCGGGCGGCGCGTCCTTCATCACCGTGTTAACCCCCAGCAGCACCGAATCCGTGGGCGTGCCGTTGACCGCGAAGCGCCGGGCCGAAAGCTTGCGGATGCGCAGGGGCGTGCGGAGCGTCAGGGAATGGGACGCCGCGCTCTGTTCCGTTTCCGGCGCCACCACCCACACTTCACGGGCGATACGCCGCATAACCTTTTCCAGCAGCTTGAGGCCGGGTGCATGGATGCCGTCGTCGTTGGAGATCAGCACCCGCGCCCGGGCGAGATCGATGGGATTATTGGTCATTTGCCTTAATCACCTCCACCCCGCCCATGTAGGGGCGCAGCACTTCCGGCACGGTCACCGAGCCGTCGGCCTGTTGGTAGTTTTCCAGCACCGCGACCAGGGTGCGGCCCACCGCCAGGCCGGAGCCGTTGAGGGTATGGACGAAGCGGGTGTCTTTCGCGTCCTTGGGGCGGTAGCGGGCCTTCATGCGCCGGGCCTGGAAATCGCCGCAATTGGAACAACTGGAAATTTCCCGGTAGCGGTTCTGCCCGGGCAGCCAGACCTCCAGGTCGTAGGTCTTGCGCGCGGCAAAGCCCAGGTCGCCGGTACACAACGCCACCCGCCGGTAAGGCAGGCCCAAGGCCCGCAACACCGCTTCGGCACAGGTGGTCATGCGTTCCAGTTCCAGGTCGGACGCGCCGGGCTGGACCACGGACACCATTTCCACCTTGGTGAACTGATGCTGGCGGATCATGCCGCGGGTGTCCTTGCCGGCGGCACCGGCTTCGGAACGAAAACACCACGTCATGGCCGTGTAGCGCCTGGGCAGGTAATTTTCTTCGAGAATATGCCCGGCGACGATGTTGGTCAGGGGCACTTCGGCGGTGGGGATCATCCAAAGGCCGTCTTCGGTGCGGAACAGATCCTCGCCGAATTTGGGCAACTGGCCGGTACCGTAAAGGGCATTGTCGCGGACCAGGGCCGGCGGGTTGACTTCGGTGTAGCCGAAGGTGCCGGTGTGCAGGTCCAGCATGAAGGACGCGAGGGCGCGTTCCATCCGCGCCAATTGGTCGGACAGAACCACAAAACGGGCGCCGGACATTTTCGCCGCCGTTTCGAAATCCATCATGCCCAGCGCTTCGCCGATATCGAAATGTTCCTTGGGATCGAAATCAAATTTCGGAATCTCGCCCCAGGTTTTTTCTTCCCGGTTGTCGGCCTCATCCGCACCGTCGGGCACGTCGTCGGCCGGCAGGTTGGGGATTGCCGATAACACCTGTTCCAGTTCGGCATTCAACGCCTCGGCCTTTTTTTCGGCCTCCGCCTGTGCTTCCTTGGATTTCGCCACTTCCGCGATCTGCGCCGAGGCGTCCTCGCCCTTGGCCTTGAGCGCGCCGATTTCCTTGGCCGCTTTGTTGCGCCGGGTCTGAATGTTTTGGGATTCCGTCTGGGCGGCGCGGCGGGCGGCGTCCATCTCGATCAGCGTCGCGGATTGGGGGGAAAGTCCGCGCCGGGCAAGGCCCCGGTCGAAGGCCTCCGGATTTTCGCGGATCCATTTGATGTCGAACATGGAGACTCCGGGTTCTTACAAACTAGGTCGTTTCTTCAGCCTTTTCGGCGGCGTCGTCTTCATCTTCTTCCGCATCGCCGCGTTTCTTTTCCACTAATCGCACGGACAGGATGGAGATTTCGTAAAGAAGCATGGTCGGAATCGCCAGGCCGATCTGGCTGATGACGTCGGGCGGGGTCAGGATGGCGGCGGCGACAAAAGCCAGCACGATGGCGTATTTGCGTTTTTCCTTGAGCCCCTTGGAAGTGACCATGCCGACCCGGCCCAACAGGGTGAGCACCACCGGCAGTTCGAAACAGAGCCCGAAGGCAAAAATCAGGCGCATCACCAGGGACAGGTATTCGCTCACCTTGGTTTCAAGCTGCACCGCCATGCTGCCGGCGGCGCCGGCACTTTCAAAGCTGATAAAAAACTTCCAGGCCAGCGGAAAGATGAAATAATAAGCCAGGGCGCCGCCTAAGAAAAAGAGGATCGGGGTCGCAATCAGGAACGGTGCGAAAGCCTGACGTTCGTGCTTGTACAGGCCCGGCGCGATGAACTTCCAGAGCTGCCCTGCAATAAACGGAAAACCGATGAACAAGGCGGTGAAAAACGCCACCTTGATATAGGTGAAGAACGCCTCGTGCGGCGCGGTGAAGATGAAGCGGCGATCGGTCAATCCCTCCGCGGCGAACGCATCCACCAGCGGTTGACCGAGGAATTCATAAATCGGCTGCGAGAAATAGTAGGCGACAAAAAACAGCAGCAGAATCGCAATAACCGAATGAATCAGCCGCTGGCGCAGCTCGATCAGATGTTCGAGCAGCGGCGCCTTCGCCTCTTCCATTTTTTCGTCTTCATTGGTATCCAAGGGCGTTATCCGTTTGCCTTGTCTGGCGCCTTGCCGGGCGCGTCGTCAAGGGCGCTTTCGGCTTCGTCTTGAGGCGGAATTTCGGCTTCACTGCCGTCTTCGGAAGAGTCGAGACTTTCCCGCATGTCGGATTCAAGCTGCTTGATATCGCCCGTCAGGTCGCCGTCGGGATCGAGAGCGCTGGTGACTTCTTCCTCGATATCGTACTCGACCACGTCTTTGAATTCGCTTTTGATGTCTTCCAGTTCAACCTCGCGCACGACTTCATCAATGCCGTTCTGAAAATCACGGGCCATGACACGGGCCTTGCGCACATATTGAGTAATGGTCCTGAGCGCGCGCGGCAAATCCTTCGGGCCGACGACGATCAGGCCGAGAACCGCAATAATGAATAATTCCTGCCAGCCGATGTCGAACATTGGAATTCAATCCGGACGGTGAAAGAGCCGGGACAAACCCGGCGCCAGTCAGCTTTTTTCCGCTTCGTCCTTGACGGCTGAAGACTTGACCGTGGCCGAAGAGTCAGAATCGATGGACTTCGGATCGGATGTGTCGGCGGTGGCTTCGTCCTCCTTCATCCCTTTCTTGAACGATTTCAGTCCCTTGCCAAAATCGCCCATCAGCGACGAAATCTTTCCCTTGCCGCCGAACAGGACCAACACCACGACCAGAACGATGAGCCAATGCCAAATACTAAACGCACCCATATTGCTTTCTCACATCTTTTAAGGGTTTTAAGGAAACCGGTGGCCGGGATAATGGCAGATTGCCTCCGATGGGGCAACTTGCCCGCATTTAGCGGATAATATAAAAAAACTAGGCGCTTTGGCCGGGTTTATGGGCTTCAGCCATTTCCGGTTCTTCGGCCTCCTCGGGCGCTTCGGGCTCTTCGGGCTCCTCGGCTTCTTCGGCCATTTCAGGCTCTTCATCAATTTCGGCGAATTCAGCGTCTTCGCCATCCTCAGGGTCCAGCGGCTCCGGCAGTTCGCCTTCGTCTTCCAGCGGCAGCCCCCCCAGAGGCTCCACTTCGCCTCCCTCGCCCAGACCCGTACGGTAAGCCTCGATCGCCGGACGGGCATTGAGCAGACCCGAAGCCTCGAGATCTTCCAGCCCGGGCAGGTCCTTGATGTCTTCCAGCCCGAAATGAGCGAGAAACGCATCCGAGGTGCCCCAGGTCATGGGACGGCCCGGCGTTTCGCGCCGGCCGCGGGGACGGGTCCAACCCAACTCGAACAGGTGATCCAGCGTTCCCTTGCTTAACGACACGCCGCGGATTTCCTCGATTTCGGCGCGGGTTACCGGTTGATGGTAGGCGACGATGGCCAGGGTCTCGATCGCGGCGCGGCTCATCTTGCGCTTGACCTCGACTTCCTTACTCAGCTTGCCGGACAGATCCTGCGCCGTGCGGAAGGCCCAGGTCTTGCCCGCCTTAACCAGTTGCACGCCGCGGGTGGAATACGTGTCCTTGAGTTCCTTGAGAAGCCCTTTCAGGTCGGCGCCGTCAGGCAGGCGATTGGCAAGCGCCTTTTCGCTCATCGCCTCGTTGCTTGCAAAAAGCACGGCTTCCAGCAACCGTAAATGTTCGTTGTCGAGTTCGCTCATAGGTTATCGTTCTCCGGGGACGGGACTTCGCTCAAAGTATCTCCGGCGCCGCCGGTTTCCTTGGCCTCTTTGTAATTCTCAACCGCACGCAAGTAAATGGGACCGAAGGTATCTTCCTGGCGCAGGGTAATCTGGCCCGACTTGCACATTTCCAGACTGGCGGCGAAGGTGGACGCCACCGCCGAACGGGCGGCAAAGGAACCTTTGATCTCTGCCGGCAGGAAACGCCACAGAACTTCCCAATCGGGGGTTTTCCCGATCAGGGAGCGAAGCCTTTCCAGCGATTCATCGACCGAAAACAGAGTCCACGGCTGAATGTGCAGGGTCGATTCCTTGTTTCGCTGTTTTTGTTCCCCATAAGCCTTGAGAAGGTCGAAAAGAGAGACGTCGAACACGATTTTTGTAACCGGGGCGAACCGTTCCGTCTCGCCGCGTCCGAAAAAATGCTGTCCGAGTTGAGGGCGGGACATAAGCCGGGCACCGGTTTCCTGCATGGATTCCAGGCGGCGCAATTGAAATTGCAGGGCCGCCGCCATTTCCTCGCCGGAGGGCTGTTCCGCGTCGCCTTCCACCGGCAGCAGCAGCCGCGATTTGAGGTACGCCAGCCACGCCGCCATCACCAGATAATCGGCCGCCAATTCAAGGTTCGTGCGCCGGGCTTCGGCGACGAAGGCGAGATACTGGTTGGCCAGTTGCAGGATGGAGATATGGGCCAGGTCCACTTTCTGCTCGCGCGCCAGCATCAGCAGAACGTCAATGGGACCTTCGTAGCCGTCAATATCGACCACGAAACCGCCCAGGGTGGGGGCGCTTTCGGCCGTTTCCATTATTTCGTCAAAGCCGTCGTCTTCTTGCATTCAATTAATCCCGGCGATGGTCAGTACCATTTGCGACAGGTGCTGCGCAGGAATTCCCACAAGCCACCAAAACACGTTCAGATCAAGGCCCATTTTCTCGCCGATCCAGGGAAGAATAAAGACCGCGCCCATAACGATAAAGATTCCATAGCGTTCCAACCGAGCCAGGGGACGGGCCAGCCCCACCGGCAAAAGCCCGACCGCAACCCGGCCGCCGTCCAGCGGCGGCAGCGGCAGCATGTTGAACACACAGAGCAACACGTTGATCCAGATACAATTCCTCAAATTGAGAAAGACCCATTCCTGAAAATCGCCGCTGAGCAGGGAGACGGCATGGAGGAGAAAGGCGGCCGCCAGGGCAATCGCCAGGTTGGTACCGGGACCGGCGAGGGCCACCAGCACCATGTCGCGGCGGGGTTTGCGCAGACGATTGAAATTGACCGGCACCGGCTTGGCGAAGCCGAACATCATCCGCCCGCCTGAGACAAACAACAGCATCGCCGGCAGCAGCACCGTGCCGAAGAGATCGATGTGCTTGAGCGGATTGAAAGTAACCCGGCCCTGGCGGTAGGCGGTGTCGTCGCCCAGGCGCCAGGCGACGAACCCGTGCGCCGCTTCGTGCAGGGTAACGGCCAGCAGCACCGGCAAGACCCAGACGGAGGCCGTTTGTAAAATGTTCTCCGGCATTATGTTCCGTTCTCCATGATATCCATCAGCCGCCGCCGGGCGCCTTCCGGGTCCGTATCCGCGGGGTCCCGCCTCATGGCTTCACCCCGTCCAAGGCGTTCCCGGGTCTGCGCGGTCATTTCGCCGCAGCCGGACGCCGCAGCCTCCATTTCCTCCATCTTGCCGTTACAGTGGAGCACAAGGTCGCAACCGGCGCCAAGGGAAGCCGCCGCCCGCGTCCGATAGTCGCCTTTAAGCGCCTTCATGGAGAGATCGTCGGTCAGCAGAATGCCGTCGAATCCGATTTTTTGCCGAATCACCTCGCCGACGACCTGTCCCGACGTGGTCGCGGGGCGGTCCCGGTCCAGCGCAGTGTAGACCACATGGGCGGTCATCGCCCAGGGCATATGAGCCAGCGCCCGGAAGGGGGTGAAATCCACCGCCTCCAGTTCGTCCAGGGGAGTTTCCACCACCGGCAAGGACTGGTGGCTGTCTACCTTGGCCC
>JAOUPW010000531.1 GCA_029879665.1 Rhodospirillales bacterium
ATCGGCGTACGAATACCGCATTGCAGGGCGCGGTGGCCAGGGCATCGCCAACATCGAAACCTCGGACCGCAACGGCTTGGTCGTGGCCTCCTTCCGGGTCAAGCAAAGCGATCAGCTGGTACTGGTGACCGACGGCGGACAGTTGATCCGCTGCCCGGTAAAGGACATCCGCATTGCCGGACGGCGCACCCAGGGAGTGACCATCTTCAAAACCTCGGAAGAAGAAAAAGTGGTGTCTGTGACCCGCCTGGGCGATGAAAACAGCAGTGACGGCAACGGGGATGATTCCGATGACAAGGACGATTCGGAAGAATAAAGCCTGGATCGAATGCTCCGGCTGCTTTACACGAAAAAAAGCAGACTGGCGTGAAACCCGTATGTTGGCGCTATTGACCCGGGGCATTTGTCCCGCGCTTTAAGGAGATCGCATCAATGACCCAGCCGCTGATCGGCGTTTATCCCGGGACTTTCGACCCGGTGACCAACGGGCATATGGATATCATTGTCCGGTCGACCCGGGTGGTCGACCAGTTGATCGTCGCGATCGCCGGAAACGATGGCAAGGGGCCGCTTTTCCCCGTGGAAGAGCGGGTTGCCATGCTTGAGGACGAAATCGCCAGCATTACCAACGGCGACGGCAGCAAGATCAAGGTTATGTCCTTCGATATCCTGTTGATGGATTTTGTCGGTTCCGTCGGCGCTTCGGTGATTCTTCGAGGTTTGCGGGCGGTTTCCGATTTCGAATATGAATTTCAGATGGCCGGCATGAACGCCCGCCTAAATCCCAAGGTCGAAACCGTCTTTCTGATGGCGTCCGACCGCAATCAGTTCATTTCGTCCCGTTTCGTCAAGGAAATCGGGCGTCTCGGCGGCGACATCGGCCATTTTGTTCCCCCCCGGATCAAAACCCGCCTCACGGAACGCTTCGCCCGGGAACGAGAAGGTTGACCTATCCCCGCCCGGTCCTTATTTTCCGGGCCTCCGGCATAGCTTGTTTGCCCGTCGGACCCTGTCTCAGGGGCGCGTAGCTCAGCGGTAGAGCATCCGCCTTTTAAGCGGATGGCCCCAGGTTCGATCCCTGGCGCGCCCACCAAATCAAAACCCCCGGGGAAACCCGGGGGTTTTGTCCTTCTTCCGGCAAAGGCAGAGGAATCGGAATGAATTTCGCATCCGATGACGCGAGAGCCGGTTTGCCAATACCCGGGCAACTTTCCTTGGACAATTCCGTCACTTCAATCCGCAAGCATCGGCCAGGAGCTGGTAGGAGTTTCGTCGTTCGTCCTGGTTATAGGTCCAGGTAAGGACGACAATCTCATCAACGCCGTAATCCTTGGCGAGGGCGTGAAGTTTAGTTGCAACCTGTTCCGCCGAACCGATCAGCGCGGATTCCCTGAGTTGCGCCAGACGCAGGTGTTCGGCCTTGGTATATTCATACTCCGCGATGACCTCGGGCGCCTCGACGGCTCTAAGATCTCCGCGCTCGCGCGTAATTTTCCAATGGGCCCGCGATGTGAACAGGCGCTCCGCCTCGCTTTCCGTCGCGGCGGCAAGGGCCCATACACAGAGCGTGGCTTGCGGCTCGGGGTGCCGCTCGCTTGCCTGGTAGTTTTCCCGATAGAGTTCGAGCGCCCGTTCGGCGCCGCGGCCGTCCGTGATAAAATGGGCGAAGCAGTAGGGAATGCCGAAATGCGCCGCGACCTGGGCCCCGTAATCGGACGTGCCCAGCATCCAGATTTCCGGCGAACCGGCACTGGCCGGGTGCGCACGAAGATTATGAAACGGATGGCCCTCGATCAGGGGCCGGCACGAGACCCAAGCAATCAGGTCGCGCACATTGGCGGGAAAGTGTTCGGCGTCAAGAGCGGCATTAGGGTTCAGCGCGAAGGCGGTATTGCCGTCGGAACCCGGAGCCCGGCCCAGCCCCAGGTCTATCCGCCCAGGCGCAATGGCTTCCAGTACCCGAAACTGTTCCGCCACCTTCAGCGGCGCATAATGGGGCAACATGACCCCGGCGCTGCCGACCCGAATTCGATCCGTTGCCTGGGCGATGGCCGCCATGAGGATTTCCGGCGCGGTCCCGACGATGGTCGGGTGGTTGTGATGCTCGGAGACCCAGAAACGGCGGTAGCCCAATGTCTCGCATAGACGGGCGAGCTCAATGGTGTCGCGGATCGCCTGATCCTCGGGCTTTCCCCTGGACGCCGTGGATTGGTCGAGAACGGAAAGTTTGAGCATCAGCTTCTTTTGGGCGTGAGACAGGTCAAGAGGTGGAGCCCTTATCCGATCGTCTTCGACAAAGGCGATGGTAGTTGGTACGCTTGAATCACGAACAGCGGAGAAGAACATGCAGACTTTTACCTATGTGAGCAAGCCCTGCCGTATCGTGTTCGGTGCCGGCAAGATCGCGTCCCTCGCCGATGAGGTCGCGTTGTTCGGAGCGAGCCGGGCGATGTTTTGCTGTACCCCGGGG
>JAOUPW010000533.1 GCA_029879665.1 Rhodospirillales bacterium
TCGCCACATCGTCGATTCCCCGTTCCTTACGCTCGGCCAGCAGGTCGTAATAAATCTTTCCCGAACACAGGACGACCCGGCGAATTTTAGTATCGCCCACCAAATCGCCGGTTTCGGGGATGATTCTTTGAAATTTCGACCCGGGCCCCATGTCCTTGAGGTCCGAGACCACCTGCTTGTGACGAAGCAGGGATTTCGGCGACATGACGATCAGGGGTTTGCGGAAATTGCGCCGCATTTGGCGCCGCAGCACATGAAAATAGTTGGCCGGCGTGGTGCAGTTGACGACCTGAATGTTGTCTTCGGCGCAAAGCTGCAGGTAGCGTTCAAGGCGGGCCGAAGAATGTTCCGGCCCCTGGCCTTCGAATCCGTGGGGCAACAGCATGACGACTCCCGACATCCTGAGCCATTTGGTTTCGCCGGAAGCAATGAACTGATCGATAATCACCTGGGCGCCGTTGGCGAAATCGCCGAACTGGGCTTCCCACAGGGTCAGGGTGTTGGGATCGGCCAGGGAAAAACCGTATTCGAAGCCGAGGACACCGGCTTCCGACAAGGGGCTGTCCATGACCTCGAAAGCCGCCTGATCCTGGCGGATTTCGCTTAAGGGGAAGTACCGGTCCTCGGTTTCCTGGTCGATCAACACGCAATGACGATGGGAAAAGGTGCCGCGGCCGGAATCCTGTCCCGACAGGCGCACCCCGGTGCCTTCCACCAGCAGGCTGCCGAAGGCCAGCGCCTCCGCCGTCGCCCAATCGACACCGGTTCCGGTTTCGATCATTTTTCGCTTGGTCTTCAGCTGCCGCAGAATTTTGCCGTTAATGTTGAAATGCTCGGGCGGCTCCGAGATTGCCATGCCGACTTCGGTCAGCAACTCCATGGGAATCGAGGTGTCTTCGTCATGCAGTTCTTCTTCGTCGGACAACTGCACCAGCCCCTTCCACTTCCCTTCCAGCCAATCGGCCTTGTTGGGCCTGTAGCCGGATGACGCCTCGAAATCCTTTTCCAGCTTGGCATGAAAATCGGAAGATCGTTTTTCCGCCGCCTCTTCGCTCAATACTCCTTCGCGGACCAACTGCTTGGCATAGATCTGCCGGGTCGTGGGGTGCGACGAAATGGTGCGGTACATGATCGGCTGCGTGAACATGGGCTCGTCACCCTCGTTATGGCCGTGGCGGCGATAGCAGAACATGTCGATGATCACGTCCTTTTTGAATTCCTGGCGGAATTCGGTGGCGATGCGCGCGGCATGGACGACCGCTTCCGGATCGTCGCCGTTAACATGGAAAATAGGCGCCTGAATCATCTTGGCGACATCGGACGGATATGGCGACGACCGGGACTTGCTGGGCGCTGTAGTGAAACCGATCTGGTTGTTAACGATAAAATGAATGGTGCCGCCGGTGCGGTAACCACGCAGCTGCGACAGGTCGAGGGATTCCGCCACCAACCCCTGACCGGCGAAGGCGGCGTCGCCATGCATCAACAATCCCATCACCTGATTGCGTTTTTCATCGTTGCGTTGATGCTGCTTGGCCCGGACCTTGCCCAAAACCACGGTGTTGACGGCTTCCAGGTGCGACGGATTGGCGGTCAGCGACAGGTGAACTTTGTTGCCGTCGAACACCCGGTCGGCGGAGGTGCCCAGATGGTATTTGACATCGCCGGACCCCTGCACGTCGTCGGGGCTGGTGCGGATGCCCTGGAATTCGGCGAACATGGCGACATAGGGCTTCATCATGATGGACGCGAGCACGTTGAGGCGCCCCCGGTGGGGCATGCCGATAACAACTTCCTTAATCCCCAGTTGGCTGCCCCGTTTCAGGATCTGCTCAAGGCCGGCGATCAGGCTTTCGCCGCCGTCCAGGCCGAATCGCTTGGTTCCGGTGTATTTGATCTGGAGGAAATTCTCGAAACCTTCCGCTTCCACCAGGCGGTCATAGATCGCCTGCTTTCCTTTTTGCGTGAAATGAGTCTGGTTGCGGATGCTTTCGATGCGCTGCTGGATCCAGGCCTTTTCCTCGGGCTCCTGGATGTGCATGAACTCGACGCCGATGGACCCACAGTAGGTTTCCTTCAGCACCTGAAGAATTTCCCGCAGGGTGGCGAATTCCAACCCCAGCACATGGTTGATAAAGATGGGACGGTCCAGATCGGCGTCCGAGAAACCGTAGGTTCTGGGGTCCAGTTCCGGATGCTGAGCCCGGCCTTCCAGTCCCAGGGGGTCAAAATTAGCAATCAGATGGCCGCGTACCCGGTAGGACCGGATCAACATCAGGGCGCGGATGGAATCCAGCGTTTCTTCCCTGACCGGCCGGTCTGTCCTTTGTCCGGCAGCCGCAGAGGGAACATGCAGCCCGCTTTCAAATGCGGCCCTGCCGTTTTCACCGTTATGCCCGATCACCCTGGCCGTCGACGGCGCCCAGCTGGCGCCCCGCATATCATCCAGCAGGGCGCGGGCGT
>JAOUPW010000535.1 GCA_029879665.1 Rhodospirillales bacterium
GGCGTCCTACATTTCCAACGGCAAGCAGGGCCGCATCCACCGCGACAAGTATTTGAAGGCGGGCAAACCCTGCCCGATGGCGATCATTGTCGGCATCGATCCGATTACCTATCTGGCGGCTCGTTACACCCTGGCCGACAACGTGCCCGAACTGAATTGGGCCGGCGGCCTCACCGGTCAGCCGCTGGACTGCATCGAGGGCGGACTCACCGGCCTTCCCTTCCCGGCGGCGTCCGAGATCGTACTGGAAGGCGAGTGCCTTCCCGACGAGACCATCGGCGAAGGCCCGTTCGGCGAGTGGACCGGATACTATGCCGGCGGCGTCATGCAGGAGCCGGTAATCCGCATCGACCGGGTCTACTACCGAGACAACCCAATCCTCACCTGCGCCGCCAGCCAGAAACCGCCGCATTCGCATCTGTTCGAGCGCTGCTTCATCCGCACCGCCGGGCTTCTCGATTCCCTGGAAGGCGCCGGCATCCCGGATGTCACCGGCGCCTGGGTCCACGAAGCAGGATCGGGCCGCACCTTCGTCGCCGTCGCCATCAAACAGAGGTATTACGGCCATTCCACCCAAACCGGGCTGGTGGCTTCACAGGTCAATCCGGTGGGCTATGCCGGGCGCTACGTAGTGGTGGTGGACGACGATATCGACCCAAGCAACATCCACGAAGTGATCTGGGCCATGGGCACCCGCAGCGACCCCAAGGTGGACGTGCATCACCTTGAAAAATGCTGGTCCTCCCGGCTCGACCCCATGGCGGTCGAGGGAACCCATTACAACAACCGGGCGGTCATTGACGCCTGCATTCCCTATGAACGGCTGGAAACGTTCCCCAAGGTAGCGCAGACCTCGCCCGATTTGGCGAAAGCCGTCAAAGCCCGTTTCCCCGATCTGTTCAGGTAAACGAAAATGGACGGCTCCTCCCTGAAAAAACAGAGCCGGCTTCCCTTGTGCGAAAGCACCGGTTTCCTAATGAGGGATACGCACCTGACGGTGGCCCGCGTGCTCAGATCCCGACTTCAGGGCGCGCGCATCACCCTCAGCCAGTGGTATTTTCTGCGCGCCATGTGGAGCGAGGAAGGACTCAGCCAGCGGGAACTGGCAAGCCGCGTCGGTATTACCGAACCTTCCACGCTTAGCGCCCTGCGCAAACTTGAAAAAAACGGTTTCGTGCGTAAGGTCAGAAATGCCCGCGACCGGCGGGCCAACACCCTATACCTGACCGAAGCCGGGCAGAACCTGGAAGGCGAGTTGATACACCATGCGGTTGAGGTTAACTCCAACGCGACCCGTGGGTTTTCCGATGACGAACTTGCGACTCTACATGATTATCTGAGACGTATTAAAACCAATCTGATGGATGAAATCAGCAAGGATAAGGGCTGATCTCAATACGATCCCGCCGTTTCCTTCCTTCCCCCGGACGGGTATATAGTCCGGCGAGAGGATTCTATTATGACCATTGACCGTGACACCCTCGACCAGCTTGTTTTCCAGGTGCGCCGATTCGTCCGCGAACGACTGATCCCGCTGGAGCGCGAAGTTGACGAAAACGATCGCATCCCGGACGGGATTATCGGCGAGATGAAAGAGCTCGGTCTTTTTGGATTGTCGATCCCGGAAGAATACGGCGGACTTGGGCTCAAGCTGACGGAAGAAATCCGTGTCGTTCAGGAAATCGGCTACACTGCGCCCGCCTTCCGCACCGCCTTCGGCACCAACGTCGGTATCGGCTCGCAGGGGATTTTGATTGACGGCACAGAAGCGCAGAAGAAAAAATATCTGCCGAAACTGGCTTCGGGAGAGATCACTGGCTCGTTCGCCCTGACCGAACCGGAGGCCGGTTCAGATGCCGCATCCGTTATGACTTCGGCCCGTGCCGATGGCGACTACTACATCATCAACGGCAACAAAAGATTCATTACCAATGCCCCCAACGCCGGCCTGTTCACGGTGATGGCCCGCACCGGTACCCCGGAAGCCCGAGGCCGCGGCATCAGCGCCTTTTTGATCGAGGCGAAAACACCGGGGATCGAACTCGGCTTGCCGGAAAAAAAGATGGGCTTCAAGGGCGCGCCCTGCTGCGACGTTACCTTCAATAACGTCCGAGTACACAAAGAACAAATCATCGGCGGCAAGGAAGGCCAGGGATTCAAGACGGCAATGAAGGTTCTCGACCGGGGACGGTTGCATATTTCAGCCGTTTCAGTAGGGATCTGCCGGCGGCTGATCGATGAATCCGTCAATTACGCCATCGAACGCAAGCAGTTCGGTGAACGCATCGCCGACTTTCAACTGATCCAGGCGATGATCGCCGATAGCCAGACCGACTACCTTGCCGGCAAGGCCCTGGTCGAGGCGTCGGCGGAAAAATACGATGCCGGCATCCCGGTTTCGACGGAAGCATCGTGTTGTAAACTGTTCTGCACCGAAGCCGCCGGACGTATTGCCGACCG
>JAOUPW010000534.1 GCA_029879665.1 Rhodospirillales bacterium
TGGATCAGCCCGTCCGCGTGATTGCGGGCGTCCACCAGTTCGCGGCGTTTCTTATCTTCCTCGGCATGGACTTCCGCGTCCTTGACCATTTTCTCGATATCCGCGTCATTCAGTCCGCCGGAAGCCTGGATACGGACCTGCTGTTCCTTGCCGGTCGCCTTGTCCTTGGCGGAAACATTGACGATGCCGTTGGCGTCGATATCGAAGGTCACTTCGATTTGCGGCATTCCGCGCGGTGCCGGCGGCAGGCCGACCAGATCGAATTGACCGAGAAGCTTGTTGTCCGACGCCATTTCCCGTTCGCCCTGGAAGACGCGGATGGTAACCGCGCTCTGGTTGTCTTCGGCGGTGGAAAAGATCTGAGACTTTCGGGTCGGGATGGTGGTATTGCGGTCGATCAGGCGGGTGAAGACGCCGCCCAGTGTTTCGATGCCCAGCGAAAGCGGGGTCACGTCCAGCAACAACACGTCCTTGACGTCGCCCTTGAGCACGCCGCCCTGAATCGCAGCACCGATCGCAACGACTTCGTCCGGGTTGACGCCCTTGTGCGGTTCACGGCCGAAAATTTCCTTCACCGTATCGTGGACCTTGGGCATGCGGGTCATGCCGCCGACGAGTATGACTTCCTTGATTTCCGAAGCCTTGAGGCCGGCATCCTTCAGGGCGCTCTTGCAAGGACCAATGGTGCGCTGAATCAGTTCATCGACCAATGCCTCAAGTTTCGCCCGTGTCAGCTTGATGTTCAGATGCTTCGGGCCGGACTGATCGGCGGTGATGAACGGCAGGTTGATTTCCGTCTGCTGCGTGCTGGAAAGTTCGATCTTGGCCTTTTCCGCAGATTCCTTCAGGCGCTGCAAGGCCAGCTTGTCCTCACGCAAATCGATTCCGTTTTCTTTTTTGAATTCATCGGCCAGGTAATCGACGATGCGCGAATCGAAATCTTCGCCGCCCAGGAAGGTATCGCCGTTGGTCGACTTCACCTCGAACACGCCCTCGCCGATTTCGAGAATGGAAATATCAAAGGTGCCGCCGCCAAGATCGTAAACCGCGATGACGCCCGCTTCGTTTTTTTCCAAACCATAGGCGAGCGCTGCCGCCGTCGGTTCGTTGATGATACGCAGAACTTCGAGACCGGCGATTTTGCCGGCGTCCTTGGTAGCCTGGCGCTGGGAATCATTGAAATACGCGGGCACGGTGATCACCGCTTGGTTCACTTCTTCGCCGAGATAGCTTTCCGCCGTTTCCTTCATTTTTTGCAGGATGAAGCCGGAAATCTGGCTGGGGCTGTATTTTTTGCCGTCAATCTCGACCCAGGCGTCGCCGTTTTCGCCCTCGATGATCTTATAGGGAACAAGGCCCTGGTCTTTTTTCGTCAGCGGGTCGTCGAAGCGGCGCCCGATCAAACGCTTGATGGCATAGAGGGTATTGGCCGGATTGGTCACCGCCTGGCGTTTCGCCGGCTGGCCGACCAGCCGTTCGCCGGAATCCGTGAAGGCCACCATGGATGGTGTCGTTCTCGTGCCTTCCGCGTTTTCAATGACCTTGGCTTCCTTGCCGTCCATCAGGGCGATACAGGAATTGGTGGTGCCAAGGTCGATACCTATAACCTTACTCATGGATAACCCTCTTCTTTTTCCGGCCCGTCTTGGTGGCCGTCTATTAACGCGTTGCGATCAAAGGGCCGCTTGCGCGGCCGGTTCGTGAATTTCAGCCGTTATATATGCCCGGCCCCGGGCTGGCGCAACCGGCGATGGACATTTCTTCCTGTCCGCGAAAGCGCGGGAACCCCCTTGATTTTGCTTAAAGTTCCTCGTCCAGATTGGCGCCGTGTTCTCCCCCCGGATGCTCATAGGCGCCCGTTTTGCCGACCGGCGGCGTCTCGGCGTCGGCCTCGGTTCCGTTGTTCCCCTCCGTGGTTTCTTTCGGTCCGCCCTTGGAAATTCCCACCTGGGACGGACGCAGCAGGCGGGCGTCCAGTACATAGCCGGTCTGGATTTCTTGAATTACGGTGCCCGCGGGCTTGTCGGCATCTTCGATTTCGAACAGCGCCTGGTGCAGGTTGTGATCGAAGCGCTTGCCCAGAGCCTCGACCGGTTTGATGCCAACCTGTTCGAACGCGCTGAGCATGGCCTTTTCCGTCATTTCGACGCCGATACAAAGGGTCTCAACCGCCTCGTTTTCCTTGCGCTGGTTTTCATCGACGCTGTCCAGCGCCCGGCGCAGGTTGTCCGCCACGTTCAGCATCTCTCGGGCGAAGTTGGCGATAGCGTATTTGGCGATGTCTGTCTTGTCCCGTTCGGCGCGGCGGCGCACGTTTTCGGCTTCCGCCAAGGTGCGCAAAATTTTGTCTTTTTGTTCCTCGACCTCGGCTTCCAGCCGGATGATCCGCTCCTGGTCGGTTTCTTCCTTTATTTCTTCCTGAGCCCCGACCTCGGCCTCGGCCTCTTTACCTTCCGGCGC
>JAOUPW010000536.1 GCA_029879665.1 Rhodospirillales bacterium
GAAGTGCGCCTTCAATTCGGCGTCCTCGTCCTGGGCGGCCAGGGCCTCGGCCCAGTAGAGCGCCAAGTAAAAGTGGCTGCCCCGGTTGTCGATCTCGTTGACCTTGCGCGAGGGCGACTTGTTGTTGTCCAGGAGCTTTTCGGTGGCTTGGTCCAGGGTTCGGCCCAAGACGGCGGCCTTCAGGTTGCCGGTCGTTTGAGCCTGATGTTCGAAAGAGGCTCCGAGTGCACAGAATTCACCCAGGGAATCCCAGCGTAGGTGACCTTCCTCGATCATCTGCTGCACGTGTTTCGGCGCCGAGCCGCCGGCCCCGGTCTCAAACAGGCCGCCGCCGTTCATCAGCGGCACGATGGAGAGCATCTTGGCGCTGGTGCCAAGTTCGAGGATCGGGAACAGATCGGTCAGGTAGTCGCGCAACACGTTGCCGGTGACCGAGATGGTATCCTGCCCTTTCTTCATGCGCTGCATGGAAAACAGGGTGGCCTCGGCCGGGGCCAGGATGCGAATATCGAGGCCGGCGGTGTCGTGGTCTTTCAGGTATTCTTCCACTTTCCCGATCAGTTGCGCGTCATGGGCGCGCGTCTCGTTGAGCCAAAAGACGGCGGGCACGCCGCTCACCCGGGCCCGGTTGACGCCGAGCTTGACCCAATCGCGGATGGGGGCGTCCTTGACCATGCACATGCGCCAGATATCGCCGGTTTCTACGGCGTGTTCGTGCAGCGTCTCCCCATTGGCGGCGACGACGCGGATAGTCCCGTCGCCGGGAGCCTTGAAGGTCTGCGGGTGGGAGCCGTATTCCTCGGCCTTCTGGGCCATCAAGCCGACGTTGGAAATACTGCCCATGGTGGCCGGATCGAAGGCGCCGTTCTCCTTGCAAAAATCGATGGCCGCGGCATAGACCCCCGCATAACTGCGATCCGGGATCACGCACTTGGCGTCGGCCTCCTTACCATCCGGACCCCAGCCCTTGCCGCCGCCACGGATGATTACCGGCATGGAGGCGTCGATGATGACGTCGCTCGGCACATGCAGGTTGGTAATGCCCTTATCCGAATTGACCATGTAGAGATCCGGCCGGGCCTCCAGGCAGGATTTCAAATCGGCCTCGACGGCAGCCTTCCGGTCCGCCGGCAGATCGGCGATTTTGGTTAGAATGTCACCGATGCCGTTGTCCGGGTCGATGCCCAGTTCGGCGAACAATTGGGCGTGTTTGTCGAACACGTCCTTGCAGAAGACGCTGACCGCATGGCCGAAGATGATCGGGTCCGAGATCTTCATCATGGTCGCCTTCAGGTGCAGCGAAAAGAGAACGCCCTGTTCCTTGGCGTCGGCAACCTGGGCTTCAAGAAAAGCCCTGAGCGCCTTGACGCCCATCTTGGTGGCATCAACCACGTCGCCGGCCAGCAACGGCGTCTTTTCCTTGAGGACGGTGACACCGCCTGCGCCGTCGGCGAACTCGATGCGGGCATCGCCGGCATGGGCCTGGGTAATGGTCGTCGATTTTTCGTTGCCGAAGAAATCGTCCTCCAGCATCGAGGCCACGTGAGTCTTCGACGTCGCCAGCCACTTGCCCATGCGGTGCGGATTCTTCTTGGCGTATTCCTTGATCGCCTTAGGCGCCCGGCGGTCGGAGTTGCCTTGGCGCAGTACCGGGTTGACGGCGCTGCCCGTAATCAGGTCGTAGGTGGCCTTGATCCCGGCCTCAACGTCGTTGCCGGGTTCTTCGGGATAGTCGGGCAGGCCGTAGCCCTGCTCCTGCAGTTCCTTGATGGCGCTCTTCAGCTGCGGAATCGAGGCGCTGATATTGGGCAGTTTGATGACGTTGGCTTCGGGCGCGGCCACCAGCTCACCCAGTTCAGCCAGGTCGTCGGGCTGTTTCTGGGCGTCGGTCAGCCTATCCGGAAAGTGGGCGATGATGCGTCCGGCCAAGGAAATATCCTTGGTGCCGACGGTGATGCCGGCGGGCCGGGTAAAGGCCCGGATGATTGGCAAGAAAGAGCCGCTTGCCAGTTCCGGCGCTTCGTCGACCTTAGTGTAGATAATGTCAGGCTGTTTCGACATCCCAAAAGTCCTCCTGTAATCCCGCAAAGGAAGTGAGTGGAACGTCCGCCGGGGTGCGCCCCGGGATATGGCTGGACTTGGCGTCAAGAACGCGGACGGCGGGAAAATACGCGCACCGCCGGGAATTGGCAAGGGCCGGCCGGGGAAATCTTGGTAAATAGCACCATGGACCGGATCCATCGGCCCGCCGATGGCGGTTTTGGACGCATATTGCAATCAACGCGCCTCATATCGGAATGCGCTGAATATAACCAACTGAAATGCAGAAGTTTTTTTATCGTTCCCTTCTGGCACGGCTGTTGCTTGAAAGCCAATGTAATTTGGCGATTAGACAATCGATGCCCCAACGACCCATCAATAAACCGAATGGAGACAACAGCGACATACGTCATTACATC
>JAOUPW010000537.1 GCA_029879665.1 Rhodospirillales bacterium
GCCGGGTTTGTCGGTGCAAGCGTTTATGAAGGCTGGCACGTCTGGTCGTCGTTCGAGAGGGTCAAGGCGGAAGTTCCCGTGGACATTCTGGAGCAGCATCTGGCACTTTCCGACATGAGCCAGGCCCTGTCGATTCTTTCGGAAAGACTCGAAGCCGTAAGGGCCGCGCCTTCGGTGAATACCCTTAACGAGCTTAGCATTGCTCTCGATGGTGCAATCTACGTCAAGAAAGAAATATTCGATTTAATTCCAAACCAAAACCAGAATGAATTCAAAGGGATCGCCTATGAATTAAATTTAATTCTGGAATCGGCGGAAAGTTTGTTGAGGGGCTCTCAACCGTCCAATTCTTTTGATGCTGAACTTATCCACACCCGGTTGAGTTACGTTCTTGCCAACCTGGAGAATAGATTTTCGCAGCTCAACAAGCAGTTGGTTGTTCATCTTTCGGAGGAACGCAAGCAACTCGTAATCCTCGGCACCAATACCCAGATTCTACTGGGTATAATCGGATTGGCGATTGTTGTTATGTCCGGGCTTCTTCTATGGTCTTCTCGAACCAACGCGCGGATGCATTCAGCCCAGTCCGCGTTACGCAATAGCGAACAACGCTTCCGTGATTTTACCAGAACGGCTTCCGACTGGATCTGGGAAATGGGACCCGACCTGCGGTTTACGCACGTATCGGAAAGATTTTTTGAAGTCACGGATGTTGACCCGAAGCAGATTATTGGCAAAACCCGATGGGAGTATGTCGGTTCAGAAACGATCGCGCTGGCACCGGAAGTTTGGCAAGCCCATCGGGATGACCTGGAAAGCCGCCGTCCATTCAGGGATTTTCATTATCCGGTAAAGAATGATGAAGGGCGGGTGCGGCACATCAATATTAATGGAATTCCCGTTATTGATTCAAATGGGGCTTTCCAGGGTTACCGGGGAACCGGTGCCGACATTACCGACCGCATCGTCGCGGAGGAAAAGCTTCGGGACAGTGAGGAAAGGCTGCTCACGGCGATTGAAAACATCTCCGATGGTTTTGTCATTTATGATACCGATGACCGGTTGATTTTGTGTAATTCTCAATACCGAAAAATGTATCCCAATGTATCAGACATCATCGTTCCGGGGGCAAAATTCGAGGATATTGCCCGGATAGGCGCCGAGCGCGGCGAATATATTGATTCCGTTGGGCGCGTCGAAGAATGGTTAAAAGAACGTCTTGAGCTTCGCAATAAACCGATGGCGACATTTGTACAGCAACATGTTGGCGGAAGAAGGCTGCGTGTTTCCGATAAAAAACTTCCAAATGGAATGACCGTTGGCATCCGGGTTGATATTACGGAACTCACCCAGGCCAAGGAGGCTGCGGACAAAGCCAATCTTGCCAAATCCGAATTTTTATCTTCCATGAGTCATGAATTGCGGACGCCGTTGAACGCCATTCTCGGCTTTGGCCAGATGTTGGAATTCAATCCCAAGGAACCGCTTACCACATCACAACAGGAGTCTGTCGATCACATACTCAAAGGAGGGCAGCATCTTCTTGAACTAATTAACGATATTCTTGACTTGAGCAAAATCGAAGCTGGAAAAGTAACATTATCCATTGAGGATATTTCTCTGGGGGCTGTTGTTAAGGAATGCATCGACTTGGTTCGCACAATGGCCGGAAAGCGCGGGATCACATTGATCGCGAAGGGATTTGATGGCGATACGCCTTTTGTTCGTGCCGATTATACGCGCGTTAAGCAGATTTTTCTCAATCTCTTTTCAAATGCAATAAAATATAATCGAGCAGATGGAAATATTATTCTTTCATACCTGGAAATACCTGAAAATATGCTGCGCATCAGTATCGCCGATACCGGTCAGGGAATACCAAGCGATAAACAAGATGAACTATTCAAGCCTTTCAGCCGCCTTGGCGCCGAAACAACGGAAATCGAAGGCACCGGTATCGGTCTAACCGTCACCAAGCAGTTAGTGGAACTGATGGGCGGACATATCGGATTGGATAGCGTCCCCGGGAAGGGAAGCACTTTCTGGTTTGATTTGCCCTTGAGCGGGCAAGAAAACTTAGTGGGGATGGCGCCTCTCACTTCGAAAATTCCGGCGGCCGTCAATAAGAATCAAATTTCATCCATCGCAGCGACAATTCTTTACGTTGAGGACAATCCGGAAAATCTCAAGCTG
Source organism: Rhodospirillales bacterium (assembly GCA_029879665.1). Classification (GTDB taxonomy): domain Bacteria; phylum Pseudomonadota; class Alphaproteobacteria; order Rhodospirillales; family JAOUPW01; genus JAOUPW01. Next base: position 2,194 of record JAOUPW010000537.1, read on the forward strand.
ATGGAAACGATTGTCAGCCGCGTTCCCGACCTCAAGTTGATTTCCGCCCATAACGCCGAATTGGGCCTTGAGTTGGCCGAGAGCAATAAACCGGATCTGATTCTGATGGATATCAACCTTCCCGGTATGAACGGTTACGAGGCCCTCATGTTGTTGAAAGCTTCCCCTGAAACGCGGCATATTCCGGTCATCGCGCTGACGGCGAGGGCAACGGAAAGTGATATCGAAAAGGGGAAGCGCGCGGGTTATTTCGAATACCTGA
>JAOUPW010000538.1 GCA_029879665.1 Rhodospirillales bacterium
CGAAGCAAGACCGATCCGGGTGTTGAGAATGATCGGTATGGACCCGGTGATCGCGCCCATGACAAAAATGGTGACAAAACCGCGTCCGAATATCACCAGAAACAACGGGTACAACAAGATCATCGGTGCCGCGAAAAGCGCGGCGAACCAGCTTTCATAGGCGGCGCCGAAATTCTTAAACCTGTAAAGTAAAAAACCGATGGGTATTCCGGCGCCGATAGCAACCGCCGTGGATGCGATTGAAACGCCGAGGGTGGTGAAAAACGCCTCGATCAGGCCTTCTTCGCTAATCAGATCGATGATGGCACCCCCAACGTCACTCGGGCGCGCCAACACCAGCGGCGATACCAAGCCGGCCGAAACTATAATTTCGGCAACCAGGCATATCGCCGCCAATGTCAGCAGCCCAGCGATTGCGGGACTCTTTATCTTTACCATTTTCGCCAACCCGATGGCCGGCGTCGAACTGTCTTCCTCACTTAATTGTGGAGGATCTGTACGAGTTCAGTAAGTTGCGCCTTACTCAGGGGTTTTTTCAGCTTTTTATAAGCGATCGCCTGTTGAACACTGAGATCCAGCCCCTTGATCGGCGAAGGCGCCACCGCGTTGCGGGGATAGAATTTCGCCGAATTACGCGCGATACCAGCGTCGAGCTTATTGAATGCCGCATACCGTTTCACCGTGGCATCCATATTCTTGTACATCCAGTCAACGGTTTGGGCGTAAACACGCATGAACTTTGTCGCAACGTCACGTTTTTTGGCAAGGAAGTCCGCGTTGACAACATTGACGCGAATCGTCTGGTCGGACAACTTGGGCAAATCGCTGCCCCGCGCGACGACATGCAATTCGCCCTTGTTCACCAGATCGAGGCCGAAGGGGGGAACCGACCAGCCGATATCGATTTGCCCGGACAGCACCTGGGTGCGGGTGCCCGAAATTCCGCCCGTCGGGGTCAGCTTCGGCTTGGCGCCGGAGGCGTTGGCGAGTTCAAGAGCCACCAGATTTGTGGACGATCCGGGCCGGGAAAAGCCCATCGTTTTTCCGTTGGAATCTTTCAAGCTTTTGATCCCGCTATCGGCTTTGGAATACCAGAACAGATCCGGCGCTCCGGTCATTTGGGCGCTGACGATACGGACGGCCGCACCTTTGGAATAAGCGCCCAGCACGCCAAGCATACCATTCGCCATGGCGAAGGCGGCGCTGCCGGTGGCCACCGCCTGCAGGGTTTCCGCACCGCCTTTGGTCCAGGTTATCTGCACGTCGAGCCCTTCTTTTTTGAAAAAGCCCTCTTCAATGCCATGGGTTGTGACCATTGTATCCCATAGACCTTTTTGTCCGATCGCCACTTTTACGATTTCGTCCGCCGATGCGGTTGCCGGCGCCATGCCGGCAAGACAGCCGGCCGCGGCCAGCGACAGGAATGTTCTGCGTGCTATACTCATGTTCGTCTCCTTGTACTCTCTGTTGGTAGATTGTGGTGTTTATTGTTTTACGGCCTGCATACCGCGCGCCGCCTCCTGGCGGAGATGATCCCAGACCAGACCGACATAATGACTAAAAGCGTCGCTGCCAAGTATGTCCGTGGTGCGGGGACGGGGTAGTTCGATATCGATAATCTGCTTAATTGTGCCTGGCCTGAACGACATGACGACAAGCCGGTCGCTCAACTGGATGGCTTCGGAAATATTGTGCGTGATCAAAAGTGTCGTCTGTTTCAGCTTGGCGCATATTTCCAAAAGCTGCTCGCCCAGCAACATCCGCGTTTGTTCGTCGATGGCCGCAAACGGCTCATCAAGCAAAAGAATACGCGGCTCGAACGCAAGTGTCCGGGCGATAGCCGTGCGCTGACGCATGCCGCCGGAAAGCTCAGATGGAACCCGCTTTTCGAACCCGGCCAAGCCGACAAGATCAATCAACTCCCGGGCCTTTTCGTATCGTTCACTTTTTCCGATACCCGCCACCTCCAAAGGAAACGCGACGTTGTCGAGAACCGTTCGCCAGGGGAATGTACTCTCTTCCTGAAAAACCATGCCGATATCATGGTGTGATCCGTCAACCTGATTACCATCGACCAGAACCTTACCGGTATCGCTTATTTCAAGCCCGCCAACTATGTTGAACAGAGTTGACTTGCCGCATCCGCTGGGCCCGATGATTGATACGAATTCACCCTCATTAATCGACAAATCGAATGGCGATAATGCGTAAACGTCATCGTTGTTTCCGCTGCGAAAAGTCTTCGAGACCCCTTCAATATGCAATACAGGAGATGCCATTATGACCCGAGCGTAACATTAACATTTTTTAATTGAGTGAACGCGAGCAGCTCTTCAAGGCATTCTTCTTTTCCTATGCCTGATTGTTTATAGCCACCGAATGGCGCACCGACAAAATGCTCGCTTGTATTGTTGACCCAGATATATCCGGACTGAATACGGGATAC
>JAOUPW010000039.1 GCA_029879665.1 Rhodospirillales bacterium
TTTTCCTCAGGGCGGTGATCTGCGCTTCCAAATTGGCGTTATCGCCGGCCAGTTCGTGGATCAGGCCGAGATGGTAGTGCGCATCGCCGTCCAGTTCCGGAAGCGCGCCGTAGGCCTGAACCGCCATCGGCACGAAGCGCAGTGCCTCGACAAGATTTCCCTGTTCATTGGCCGTCATGATGCGGTTGAACAAGCGATCGGCCGCACCGCGCGGGGTCATCTGTGAAAGGTCGGGCGGGCGGTTCGGCGCGGCCGGGGCGGCGGTCCTGGGCGGGGACAAAGCCCCCGATGATGGCGGTGACGAGGCACCGTAGCGCTTGGATAACTCGGCTGCGGCGAATACGACGAGAGCGACCACAACGACCAACGCGCCCCCCCAGGCCAGGCCGCGGACCGACCGTATGCCCCCGCTTGCGCTTCCGTCCAACGCGGTGCCGCAGGCGTGACAGAAACGAGCCTCGGAAAGAAGGGCGGTACCGCAGGACGGGCACTCCCTCCCCTCGGTCGGTTTGGCCCGCTCGGCGGGTTTACGGCGTTTCCGCGACGTCACGGGCATGGACCTCCTGAAAGCGAAGACGTGGACAAACGGGACGACCGCGCCGGATTTTCCGGCGCCAAATCATGACGCGGCCTTTGTACCCGATCAACCCGGAAATTCCCACATGAAACTCCGTTGGGACGATAATTAGAAATAAGCCTCGCCGGGGCCCACCGGCGGGGTCCACTCGCATTCTCCGAACGGGCCATCGCCTTTTACGCCGACATAGGCGACACGCCCATCGTTGGACTTATCCTGCAACAACACCCGCGCCAGCCAATCGATAATGTAATGGTGGCAATCGAGTTTTCCCAGATTCGGAATTCCCCAGAGCGGATGGAACTGATCTTCGACAACCCACATTTCCTTTCGCGCCGTGAGGTCTTCATAAACCTCGATCGCATCTTCCAGCGGACACAAGGGATCGAATTCACCGGTCACCAGCAACGTCGGGCATTTGACCTTTTCGACGTAGCCTTTTACCGTCATTTTTCTGGCCATCTCGTCGAATTCGTCCTCGTTGTCCATGCCCGCCATATACATGAACTGCTGTTTGAATCGCGGCGAAGACTGGGTAAAGATTGTGTTGTTGGGATTGAAACATGCGACACCGCTGGCCAGAGCCGCCGGACGATGATCGTAACTCGCCAACCGCAACGACCAATAGCTGCCCATGCTTACGCCGTAGATGCCGATTTTATCCGCGATAACCTCCGGGCGGGATTGAAGATAATCGATAACGGCGGCGCCGGCCCGTTCATAATTGTCGCCAACCGCCCTGATCTTTTGAATGTTCGAGTTGCCCTGGCCCGGACCATCCATGGAAAGAATATGCATGCCGCGGGCAATCGCCGGGTTTCCCATCACTTTTGGGAATGCCTCTTTGGTCTGATCCATGCCCGGAACATATATCACGCAAGGGGCTTTGCGGCGATCCGGCAGCAAATGAAGAAGGCAGGAAATTGTTTTACCGTCGTCAAACGGAACTTCCACGCGTTCCACCGGATAAGGCGCGACTTCCGAACGACGGTCCACGGCTTCATTGAGCCGCCTGCATAAATCCAATTTCACCGGGTTATCGTCATAAAAAATCGGATGCTGCGCCATGCGGAAAGCTTCAATGGCGTGATCGTAATGTTCGCACGCGGTCGCATCGAATCCTTGGCTCTGCGCCTGCCGCCCAAGACGTTCGTCATGTTCGCCTTTTAAACGCCATTGTTTCGGCAGCATGCGATAGTTATGCGCGCGGGTTGGCGTTTCCAGGTCATCGCGTTCGAAATTTTGAACCCGCCCCCGCATGTTGAGCGCCAAATCGAGCATCCATTGTTGATCGTCCCGTTTGGTGCGAAGTTTTCTTATGGTCAATGTTCTTCTCCCGGTAGCAATGTTGATTCAATCAACCTTAGCTTTATTTCGGAGGTTGGTGGATACATAATTAAATATATTTTTTCCGGATTCATAAAATTTCCCGCTTTGCGGAGCCTTTGCCCTGGCCTCCCGTGGGGCGCGGGATGCGAAGCTCGGGTTATTTCCGTGTGAACGTTCGCCATGCCGCCCGCCCATGAACCGATAATCCACCTATACTTGTCTTTTCCGTGTTTAAATCAACGGGGGATCGGCGTCGGCGCCGCGAAGAGGATATTCCCTGAATCTGCCCGGCCCCGGAGCACATTACGCGGCACGCCATTTGACAATCGCCGGGAGTCGCCGGCAAATAGAGCGGTCTGCCTCCTGAAAGATTACGCCGAAAGCGCCCCCTCATGCCGGAAACCCCCGACCTTCCCGAGCCAACCCCGAGCCGGACACCGCTTTTCAGAGCCCTGCCCGCCGCATGGGCGAAACTTCCGGCCAATGTCCGCGGCGCGGTTTTCGTTACCCTGGGGGGATTCCTGCTGATCCTGATGGCCTCGCTGGTCAAGCATTTGGGGAAATCGCTGCCCGCCTTCGAGGTACTGTTCGTCCGCTTTCTTGCCGGGCTGATCGTGATTCTACCGCTGGTCTGGCGGATGGGGATCAAAATCGTTCACACTCGGAAGATTTACCTGCACGCCACCCGCGGGTTCGTCGGCTTTATTGGCAATATGCTTTTCTTCTTCGCGCTCATTCACATATCGCTTGCCGATACCGTCACAATCCAGTTTTCCCGTCCGCTCTTCATGATCGTGATCGCCACGTTGTTTTTCGGGGAAGTCGTCGGCTTGAAACGGGGGATCGCCACGCTGGTCGGATTCGGCGGCATCCTGATGATCACCAAGCCGTTCGGCGAAGGATTCGATCCGTGGGCGTTGTCGGCCCTTGGCGGGGCGTTCTTCGGCTCGATGGTGGTGCTGACCGTAAAGCTGCTGAGCCGGACCGAGCAGACCGTCACCATTATGTTCTATTTCGGTTTATTCACCACGATGTATACCTTCATCCCCGCCATGCTCACCTGGCAGACCCCGACCTGGATTGAATTGGCGCTGCTCATCCTCACCGGCACCCTCGGCATCATCGGACAGGGATTGTTCACCCATGGGGTCGGATTGGGCGAGATCAGTTTTGTCATACCCTTCGATTATCTGCGGATCGTTTATTCCTTCCTCCTCGGGATAATCTGGTTTACCGAAGTTCCGGGATTCTGGAGTTTTTCCGGCGCCGCCGTGATAATCGGCAGCAGCGTCTACCTTCTGCGGACCGAAAACCGGAAAAAGGCGGAGGGAATCTGAATCTGATTGGGGGTACGGGGAATCGCCGCCCGCCGCGCGCTTACGTCAGATGAAAAAAGATCACCGCCGGCCAGAACAGGGCGTCTTCGATCATGCCGAATTTTTGTGACCCGTAGGTGGCGTCCCGCCAAAACGTGACGGCGATGCCGACCAGGGCATAACAAAGAACAATCGCGACAAGGGTTCTGGTCTTTCCCATTTCGGTCTCCTCAGGGTTACGGCAATTTAATAGCCCTAAGATAGCTCCATTTTATTAAGGGAAGGTGTTTACTTCTCGGACATAACGATGCGCGTGCCCGTCTGCCCCGCCGTGAACCGCGCCAGGTGAAAGGCAATAAGCGGATCGTCGGGGAACTGTTCCGCCGCCCGGGCGAAGGCGTCGCGGGCGCCTGGATCCCCCTTGGCCATCAGTTCATAGGCCGCCAGATAGGCTTTTACATGCGGCGATTCCGCGTCTTCCGCCGACAACGGCTCGAAGGTGCCGAGCCCTTCTTCCTTGCCCTTGAGCACCAGTTCGCCCACCGGGCGGCCGATAAATCCGGAGCCGGCGTCGAGCGTGGTCTTGCTGATGCACACCCGGGTGCCGAGATGTTTGTTGACGCTTTCCAGCCGCGCCGCGGTGTTGATGGCGTCGCCGTGGGCGGTGTAATCGAATCGGCTTTTGCCGCCGAAGTTGCCGACCACCACCGTTCCCGTATTGACCCCGATGCGGGTGATGCCGAGCGGGATTCCCTGTTCATGTTTTTCCTTCTCGAACTTCCGGCAAAATTCGTCCAATTCCAGGGCGCAGGCGACGGCCCGGTCGGCGTGGTCCGGCTGTTCGTTGGGGGCGCCGAACATGGCGTGGATGGCGTCGCCAACAATCTTGTCAATGGTGCCGCCGTGTTTCATGACGATGTCGCAGGTCGGTTCCAGATAATCGTTGAGCAATTCGACGATCAGGTGCGGCCCGGATTTTTCGACCAGGCTGGTGAAACTGGCGAGGTCGGTAAACAGGAAGGTCAGCTCCCGATTCTCGCCACCGAGTTGAAGCTTGGCCGGGTCGTCGGTGATCTGGGAAACCAAGTCGGGCGAAAGATAATGGCTGAAGGCGTGGCGCACTTCGCGGCGCTGAGTTTCCTCGCGCAGGTAATTGACCACCAGCAGCGATGTATAGAGCAGAAATCCGGCAAGCACCGGATAGGTCACGCCGAGCAGAATGCCCTTGTCGACAAACAGGTACCACGATATTCCGCCCAGCCCGGCGACCCCGGCGACCCCGATCAGCAACCCGGTCAGGGCGCCGGCCAGAGGAATGGTCAGGGCAAGCACCAGGCAGAACAGCGCCGTCACCAGGTATTCGATGCCGAGAATATAATTGGGCCGTTTGAGGAACGACCGGGTCAGCACCGTTTCCAGCCACTGGGCATGGATTTCAACCCCGGGCATGACCGGGTTAAGCGGCGTTTCGCGCACGTCGCCGAGGGCCGATGCGGACGCGCCGACCAGCACCAGATGGCCGCGCAGCCGCCCCGCCGGAACCTTGCCGGTAAGCAGGTCCACCGCCGACACATACCGGTTCGGGTTCTGCGGGGTGTAGCGGATCCACGAACGGCCGTTTTCGTCGGTGGGGATGTCCACCTTCGCAACCACCATCGACGTCATGCCGAGGGCGTTGGATTTGGTCATGATCGAGGACGTACCCGTGGCCACCCGCAGCATTTCCACGCCCAAAGAAGGATAAAGGTAGTCGCCGGCGCGGAGAATCAGAGGAATCCGCCTGACTACGCCGTCGGCTTCGGATTCGACGGTGGTGGCGCCGATCCCCTTGGCCGCGCGTTCCAGTTCCGGCCGGCTGCGAACGATGCCGTTGAAACCCCTCACGTGCCGCCACACCGTCTTTGCCAGCTCCCGCGGGTCGGCGCTGCCTTTATCGATGCTGAAAAACGGAAGGCTGTCGCTTTTCATGTGGCCCAGGGTCGCCTTGCGCGCATCCTTGGTGGCGGTGCCGGGCCGGAGTTCGGAAGTCAGCGCCTGGCCGAGAACGACCCGGCCGGCGCCGATGGCCTGGGCGAACACCGCGTCGTTTCCGGGCAGGCTTTTCAGGACGCGCAGGGTGTTCGCGTCGGCGCCCTGCAGGATTTTGGCGTATTCCGCCGGCGACAGCTGGTCGGCTTCGGCGAACAGCACGTCGAAACCGACCGCCGCCGCGCCATGGTCAATAAGATGGCGCACCAGCAGCGCCAGATGGGTGCGCGGCCACGGCCATTGGCCGACCGCATCCAGGCTGCGGTTGTCGATATCGATGATGGTAACCGGGGTTGGGGTTATGGGACGGGGCTTGATCCGCTGGAACACATCCAGTTGTTTCATGCGCAGAACCTGCAGCGGCGCCGGGTCCCAATGCTGAAAAGCGATGAAAACCGCCGTCACCGCCAAGGCGACCAACAACGTCTTGCCCAGCCATCGTTTGCGTGACGTCAATTCCATTGAAAGTTACGCCTTGTCCAGAACCACCCTTGAGGCACAGTATATACTTGCTGTCATAAAACTATGAATTTGCGGATTGAGCAATAACCGCAACGGGCGCACCTTTCCCGGCGCGGACCAGGGGGGCGTGGGCCCGGAAAGAGGGCGCGATTAACCAGCTTCGTTGATGATGATGTCCGATCCGAATAAAAGGCCCGTACCGTCTATGTCGGTCAGGGTGATCGAGAAATTAGCCAACGTGCCGCTGTCGCTGGTAAGGGTTAGCACGGTGTCAAAAGCGGCGGTGCCATGCCCGGTGTCGGCGGAGTAGTCAATATTCACCGTCCGGGTTCCGCCATCACCTGCATTCAGGGCATCGAACAGATCGTCCAGGTTAAGGTTATCGGTGCCGCCAACGAAGTCGGTAATCTCGTCATGGCCGAGATTTCCATCGTTATAATCGAAGGTATCCGCGCCGCCGCCGCCGGTGAGGGTGTCGTTTCCAGCGCCGCCCTCTAACCAGTTAGCACCTGAAGACCCGATCAGCGTATCGGCCAAATCGGTGCCGGTGGCGCCCTCGATGCTGGTCAGGGAATCGGTGTCGCCGAAGCCGTCGGTCGCCGTGCCCGTTTCAAGGTTGACGGTGACCCCTGTGTATACGCCATCCCACCAGGTCAGGTCGTAATTGACATGGTCCCATCCGCCGCCGCCGTCGATGATGTCGTCGCCGCCAAACCCTTGGAACGAATTGTCGCCGGAATTTCCGGTCAGGGTATCGGCGAAGGAGGTGCCACTGACGCCCTCGATGCTGTTCAAGGTATCGGTGTCGCCGAAACCGTCGATGGCCGTTCCGTCCGCCAAATTGACGGTAACTCCGTTGGTGCCGCCATATAGGACGTCGTCTCCGTAATCCACCCAATCCCAGCCATCGCCGCCGGTGATAATGTCGGCACCGCCAAGTCCCACAAAACCATTATTACCGGAATCTCCGGTTAGGGTGTCGGCGAAATTGGTGCCCTCAATCTCTTCGATACCGGTCAGGGTATCGGTGTCGCCGAAACCGTCGGTGGCGATGCCGGTGGCCAAATTGACCACGACCCCGGCGGCACCGCCAAAAACGGCGTCATGCACATAGCTGACAAAATCCCAACCATCGCCACCAATGATGGTGTCATTGCCGGCGCCGCCTTCCAGGTCGTCACCGCCGGCGCCGCCAGTCAGGGTATCGTTACCGCCCTCGCCAACAAGCCAATCCCCGTTATCGCCGGCCAGGAGGGTGTCCGCTCCGGCACCGCCGATGAGAAGATTCTCACCCCCACCGCCAACAAGGATGTCTCCCCCGCCGGTGGCGAACAGGATGTCATTCCCTACATCGCTAACCGGACCGGTGCTCAGGTAAAACGGGCCTTCGCCGGGGGCTTCAACGTATTCAATCTGCTGGCCGGAAAAATGTCCCTGCAGCCGCAACGTCGTACCGTCATACATCTCGAAGAGGACGTCGTTTCCGTCCCGGGTCAGGTAATCGATCCCTTCGGTGGTATCGAAGACCAGGGTGTCGGTGCCGCCGTTGGCATCGCTGATGACCTGGTTGCCGTCGCCCAGGTTGTAGGTGTAGGTGTCGTCCGGATCCATGTAGGTGGCGGTGGCCAAGGCAAGGGCCGAGGCGGAATAGGTCGCAACCGCACCTTCGGCATTGGTTTCGGACGCCGTTGCCGTCACGCTGAAGTCAGAGTCGCCGCTCCACTCCGCGGGAGGAGTCAGGGCCGGACCGCCGGAATAGGCGCCGTTGCTGCCAAGGTCGATTGTCCATTGGTCGGTCTCCCCGCCAACCAGCGACCAACCGTTTTCGTTTCCGGCTTCGACGGTCCAACCCGCCGGGAGAAACAAAGTAAGGGTATGGGTTTCCGAGCCGTCGGTGTCCGGGAAGTCCGCGGTGACCGTAGCCAACACCGGCAAAGTATAACTGTTGATCTCCGGGAAAGAGAGGGAAACGGTTGGCGTATCGGCTACTGCCATGAGATTCTGGTTGAACGTTACGGTGCTGGTCGCGGTGTTGTTCCAGGTCCCGGTCGAATCCCAGGCCACCCCGACTTCCAGGTCGGTGGGAACTTCAACGCTGGTCACTTCAATGGTCAGCACCACGTCGTCGTCGGAATGTTCGGGCAGGCGGATTCCCAAAACACCCATGTTCTCGTTATATAAATCAACGGAGAGAACATTGAGCGCCGCATTGAATTCCAGGATCAAGCTGCCGTCGGCGCCGATGATAACCGAGGTCGCGGGAATATCGGTCCATCCGGTAAGAAAATCGGGCAAGGCCGAATCGGTGTACACATGGAACAACGTGTCCTCGTCAATGACTTCGACAACGCCATCATTGACCAAAACCCATTCCATCATGGCCGCGCCGGCACCGTTAAAGTAGCCGTCGAAGCCCTCACCATTATTTAACGATGTATTGGCGCCGGGAGTGATGGCGATGCGAGTAATGGACTCGGAGCCGTCGATATCATCCACCAGCCCCGAAAAGGGGAAGGTATAAACAGCGCCGCCGCCGATCAGGTCACTGTCTTCGTTCCGGGTGAGTGTGACGTTTCCGCCTTCCAGAAAATCCCAGTACTCGCCGTTGAAGACTGCAGCGTGCGGATAGTCGGCGACGGCGTCGATGGCAGCCACGTGGCTGCCGGTGAGGGAATCGACGACCAGGGGTTCGGTGGTGACGATGTCGCCACTTTCCGCGTTCCAGCGCCATACGCCGTCTGCGTCGATGTTGCTGAGGTTTTCCAGGTTGAGCATTTGAGGTTCGTTGCCGGACTGGGTCAGTTCGAAATATGCGCCACCTTCCCCCTCAGACCAGCCGGCGCGGGCGGGTGTGCCGCCGAGACCGCCTGCCCCCCCGCTAGCGTCGCCGGTGGTCCAGTTGATGTCTTCGTAGCGGAACTCGATGCCGAAATTGCCGTCGCCCTGATCGACCAGGCGAAGCTGGAAAGCGTTCAGGAGATTGATTGCGGAAGAAAAATAGCCGACATCATCCCAGGTCACCGTGAAAATACCGTTTTCAGCGTCCAGGTCCCAGTAAATCCGGTTCGTGCCCTGGGAATTGCCGTCGGCATCATAGCTGTCCGGCGTGCCGCCCCATGTATCCACGTCGGCGAAGAAGGGTGCGATGATCGGCTGGCTGGAATTCGATATTCCGAACGGCGTATATGTGCTTAAGGCATTATCAAACGTGACGTTGCCGTTGTTGTTAATGTAGAGCCCAGTGTAGGCCGTTCCGTTGATCATCAAACCGTCGGGGAACACCGAGGAAAGGTCGACATATGTTGAACCGTCATCGTTGACGTACATCACGTTCTCGCCGAAGCCGGCAACGCCCCCGAGTCCGTTGATCAGCGTGTTGGTTCCGGGATCGCCGAAACCGCTTAGGCCGCCGCCAAAGCCGCCGTCGGGATCATAGATTTCGCCGGTAACCTCCAGCGCGATGTCCACGTCACTGTCGTGGGGCGGCAGCAGGTACATCTGCGGGATGGCGCCGCCATACGTCGCCAGGTTCACCGTCACCGCGCCGTCGGTCACCGTCACCTCGTTTTCGGCAACCGTTCCGCCGATGTAGAAGCGCGCACCTTCGGGAATACCGCCGAGGGTGAAGCTGGTCATTACCTCGTTGTCGTCGGGAATAAAATCGACCACCACCGCCATGGGCAGGGCAGGACCCGCGCCGTCCTCGACGACGCCATCGCCGCCGCTGGGGGGAGCGTAAAAATAGGGCCCT
>JAOUPW010000540.1 GCA_029879665.1 Rhodospirillales bacterium
TTTAAGCAGGGGCATGGTTTCAGCAGGAGCCAGAACAGGTTGGATTACAGGGTCTCATATGACCTAACAAAACGCTAGATTTTGATAACCTTTCCCGGATTCATAATGTTTCTGGGGTCGAGGGATTTTTTCACGGTCCGCATCAGGTCCAGTTCAACCGGGGATTTGTACCGTTCCATGTCTTCGCGTTTTAACCGGCCGATCCCGTGTTCGGCGCTGAAGCTGCCGCCCATTTCGTGAGTCAGATCATGGACAAGGCGGTTGAACGCGCCCCAATGATTGAGAAATGCTTTTTTTTCATCCGCATTGTTGGCCGCTTTGTCGGGTTGGGTCAGATTGAAATGAATGTTCCCGTCTCCGACATGGCCGAAGGGGCAGACGCGCACGCCCGGCATTTCTTTTTCGACCACATCAGTCGCGCGGCGGATAAATTCGGGAATCTTGGAAACCGGAACGGATATGTCATGCTTGACGCTGCCGCCTTCCTTTTTCTGTGCTTCCGGGATGGCTTCCCGGATAAGCCAAAGCTCATCACTTTGGCGTTCGCTTTCGGCAATCACGGCGTCGAGAATATGGCCGCCTTCAAGAGTTTCCGCCAGTATTCCTTCAAGAGTTTCACGAAGATTCTTTCCGGGTTGAGGGGAGGTCAACTCGATCAGGGAATAATAAGGGTGAGGTTGCCGGAAAGGATCGACCACACCGGCAACATGCCTTAGTCCCAGTTCAAGGCCAAAACGCGCTAGCATTTCAAAGGCGGTCAGGTCATCGCCACAGGTATTCCGTGTCCTTTTAAACAGCTCTATAACATCCTTGGGTGAAGCGGAGGCAGCCATCGCCGTCACCTTGGTTGCCGGTTTCGGAAACAGTTTCAGCACCGCCGCGGTAATGATGCCAAGGGTTCCTTCCGCGCCGATAAACAGATGCTTTAGGTCATAGCCGGTATTGTCCTTGCGCAGGCTTCTCAATCCGTCCCAGATCCGGCCATCGGCCAGGACGACTTCCAGCCCTAAAACCAAGTCACGGGCATTGCCGTAACGCAGGACGGCGACCCCGCCGGCGTTGGTGGAAAGGTTGCCGCCGATGCAACAGCTTCCCTCGGCGGCTAGGCTCAGGGGGAACAGAAATCCGGCGTCTGAGGCGGCTTTCTGTACATTGGCAAGGATAACGCCGGCCTCAACGGTTAGGGTCTGATTGACGGGATCCACTTCCCGGATGCGATTGAGCCGGGAAGTCGAAAGAACGATCCCTCCCTCGGGAACGCCGGCGCCGGTCAGACCCGTATTCCCGCCATGAGGAACGATCGGAATGCCGGCCTCCGCACATAGGTTCACCACTTTGGCGACTTCCTCGGTTGAAGCCGGCCGGACAACCATGTCGCAGGTTCCCCTGTATAGGCCCCGTTCCTCAATCAGGTAGGGTTCAAGGTCGCCGCTACGATCGATCCAGCCTTTGTCGCCGACGGCATCGCGAATGGCATTCAGGACGGATTCAGAAATTAACATGGCCCGTTCAGGTATAAAAAGGTTGTCCAGGGACGTCAGAGCAGCGTTTAAGCCCCGCCGTCGCCGACCACCATGAACGGCGCCCAGAACAACGGATGGGCATAACTGAAAATCATCTTCCCTTTGTCATCGGCGAAGCCGGATTTGTCAATCATCCGGTTCATGGACTGGCGCAGGGCCTCGGCTCGGGTCAGGGACCGGTCTTTGTTCAGGCGCCCAAAAAGATCGGTCATCAACTCGGTGGTCGCCGCCGAATGAACCGGCCAGTTGCTGACCAGCAGAGCCCTCGTGCCGGCATAGAAAAAAGCCCGCCCCAGGCCGGACACCGCTTCCGCCCCTTTGCCACCGCCGGAGGCCGTGTTGCAGGCCGACAGCACCACCCAATCGGCGTTCAGCCGGAGGCCGAGAATTTCTTCCATGCTCAACAGACCGTCATTCTTGCTGGTGGGATCTTTCGGCATGGAAAGGGCAAGTGCCGGCTGCAACAATCCTTCCAGATCACCGGGAACAAGGCCGTGAGTGGCAAATGAGACTATCCGATAAGGACGCAAGTCCAAGGATTTTACATTTTTTTCATTGGCGTCCCAGCCCAGATGCAGATCACGTTCGTAGTTGGCGGATAGGGTTTTGGCGATGGACAAAACCTCATCCCGGGTTTCCGGTAGGCGCGGCAGCAGACCCAGGGTCGCCTTGTCCACCTTGCGGGTCTTGGGCAGGCTGCGCAAAGCCAGGGGAGTGCCCCGGGTGCCGGCGGCGGAGCTTTGTATCGCTTTCTTGGCTTGCTCTTCACTGAAATAAGGATCGCCGAACCCGGTGAAGGGATGTCTTTCCGCCGTATCCCGCTTGATGGTCCTGAGGGCCTCCAGGGAAGCAACCGAAGGCAGCATCACAGTCGCATGGCTTTTTGCCAACCAGGGAACATTTCTGTAGCCAGTGAAT